>CACZPR010000018.1 GCA_902783155.1 uncultured Spirochaetaceae bacterium | reverse complement strand
GTTGTGGAGGACAAGTGCCAAAAACAAGAGATGGAAAGTCCAAAAAGGTTTGAGCAAGCACTGCAATGGAGGCAGGGTTCGTGGCAAAGAAGCATTTGTGCGGTGCGACCGAAGGGAGTCAGATACCTATTCCCGCACACCATGCTGATTGACGCGGTTCCTGTCGGGAATGGAAGTGCTTGCTCGTTTAGAATGAGTCTTTCTAAGTTTATTTTTGATTTGCACTTGTCTTCCACATTTTTCATATCAAGTTGTTTAATAAAACAGATTTTTGCATTATGATGCAAGCCAAGAGGTTTTTATGAAAACAAAATTATTCAAGTTGTTGCCCTGCGCTTTGGGGCTGTTTGTTTATAGTCTGCCGGTTTTTTCACAGCCTGTATTGGTTGATGCCGACAGCAAGATTGAGTACGCGATTGAGTGGCACTTGAACGGCGGTACCCAGAACAAGGCGAACACCGACACATACACTGCGGAAGACGGATTGGTCCTTGCCACACCGACTCGTGAGGGCTACACATTCAATGGATGGTACACAAATGCGGACTTGAGCGGCTCAAAGGTGACATCCATACCCAAGGGGTCCATGCAGAAAAAGGTCTTCTATGCAGGATGGGTCATAACAAAGGAACAGGCCATAAAGATAATGCAGGAAGAGATGGTCACTGTAATTCCTGCCGGAAAAAAAGCAAACATGGAGAATTTTGCGGGAACCGAGGGAATCCAGGTTGTAAACGCATATCAGATAGCCAAGCACGAGATAACCCAGGATGTGTACATGGCGGTCATGGGAAAAAATCCTAGCAACTTTAAGAACAATCCCGCAAGCGGAGAAGTGCAGGAAAAGCGTCCTGTAGAAAATGTAAGCTGGTATGACGCAGTGTATTTCTGCAACAAACTGAGCATCCTTATGGGACTTACGCCTGCATATTCAGTTGAAGGATTAACTGATCCTGATGAATGGATTTATACACCAAATAGAGGAGATTCATTTTACTCTGATGTAAGCTGCAACTACAGTGCCAATGGATTCCGTCTTCCGACCGAAGCTGAATGGGAGATGGCAGCCCGCGGTGGAGTAAACGGTGGATGGGATTACACTTATTCAGGAAGCAATAACATTGATGATGTCGCGTGGTATTATGATAACTCCTATGAGTATGAGTATACAGATCATGAAAGAATTTATAGAACTCACGAGGTGGAAAAGAAAAAGCCGAACGCTCTAGGACTCTACGACATGAACGGAAACGTATGTGAATGGTGCGACAGCAAATGGTCTTCGTCTTCATCTAATCGTGTTTATCGTGGCGGTTGCTACTATACCGATGACTATAACATTGGTGTTTCAAAACGAGCAAGCTCTTCCCCATACTATAGAAGTGAAGACCGTGGTTTCCGTGTAGCCTGCACCGCTTTTTAAGCTTATCCCATAGAAATCAGATTTTGCCGTGACGGAGCGTGCGGATGGACGTGAAATTGCGGCAGAATCTATGCTTTTTTGTACTTTTTGCAGAGTTCTTCAAGCTTTGAAAAATCAAGTGTTACATTAAGAATAGACTGTTTGAAAGATGGCTCATTTGCTTGGTTTTTCTTTGCTTTGTATAGGTTGTAAGCCGTTTTTTCAATTCTTCCGACTCTGTGAAATTCTTTCTGTAAATTTCCAAAACGTAGGAACTGTGGTAAAATAGACACAGGAGCCTACGTATGGCAAAAGAAAAAACACCACCACACAAAGTCGTAATGACTGAAGGCAAAAGAGAAATTGTCAGGAGCCTTCTTGCCGAATACGACATCAAGGATGCCCATGATATTCAGGAGGCATTAAAAGATCTTCTTGGCAGCACCATCAAGGAAATGATGGAAGCCGAAATGGAAGACCACCTCGGATATGAAAAATCAGAGCGGTCTGACAGCGACGATTACCGAAACGGTTATAAATCAAAAACCGTAAAATCAAGCATTGGTGAAGTTGAACTTGAGGTTCCACAGGACCGAAAATCAACCTTCGAACCTCAGGTTGTAAAGAAGGGCCAGAAAGATATTTCCGACATCGACCACAAAATCATTTCAATGTATGCAAAGGGAATGACAACCCGTCAGATTTCCGACACAATCGAGGACATCTATGGCTTTGACGTTTCAGAGGGCTTCATTTCCGATGTCACAGACAAAATCCTTCCGCAGATTGAGGAATGGCAGAACAGGCCGCTTGATGATGTTTTATCCGGTCATTTACATCGATGCCATTCACTATTCCGTCAGAGACAATGGAGTTATTGTCAAAAAAGCAGCTTATGTAATTCTTGGCCTTACAATGGACGGCAGGAAGGAAGTGCTGTCGCTTGCCATAGGTGAAAATGAGAGCGCCAAGTTCTGGTTGAACGCCTTGAACGAGCTTAAGAACCGCGGAGTACAGGATATTATGATTATCTGTGCTGACGGGCTTACAGGAATCAAAGAGGCCATCGCAGCAGCCTTCCCGAAAACTGATTATCAGCGCTGTATGGTTCACATGGTCCGCAACACTCTGAAATATGTTGCCTCAAAAGACATGAAAGTATTTGCTGCCGATTTGAAGACTATCTACAATGCCGCTTCTGAAGAGGAAGGTCAGAAAGCCCGGGACCGGGTTGTTGAAAAATGGTCAGCAAAATATCCTAACTCCATGAAACGCTGGATTGAAAACTGGGATGTCGTAGTTCCGATTTTCAAGTTCTCGAAGGATGTCAGAAAAATCATCTACACCACGAATGCGATTGAGAGCCTGAATTCCAGCTACCGAAAGCTTAACCGCCAGCGAAGCGTATTTCCAAGCGACCAGGCTCTGCTCAAGGCTTTGTACCTTGCAACTTTCGAAGCAACAAAAAAATGGACTCAGCCGATTCATAACTGGGGCCAGGCCTACGGCGAAATGTGCATAATGTACGAAGGCCGTCTGCCTGACTAATCCTAAAAAAGACAGCTTCCTTGGCGGGGAAGCTGTCTTCAGTATTTAACTCTTGATAAAAAATCAGCAGTAATTTATATTTGGAAAAGAAACAGTAGCTGTCAGCTGCTTGCGGGACATACCCGCATTAAAACTTTTTACCGCAGCCTACTGAATTTACAGAAAAGTATTCACAGTCTCATTCTTCCACGATTTTGACGGATAAAGTATAATTCGTTGAATACAATCAGCTTGTACCTCAGGTCACCTTCATCATTCAAATCAAAATTTATGATTTCAGATTCAGGTACGGGAATCATATTGTTGAACCGTAAAGTCCCGAACAGAGTCTTACTGTCCTTTATGTAGATTGTTGTCAGCGAATCTTTTCTGATTTTTCCATTTATATAGTCTTTGTTTTTGGGAGATGACAAAGGAACAAAGTATTTGAAGCCGTTCAGTTCCTGTATGATTCCTACATATTTGCGATGGTAGGTTCTTTCATTGACCTTGTTTGACATGACGTGAGGTTCGGCTTTTTGCAAGTGTTTTATGTATTCATCGGTAATAGCCACCAAACGACATTCGTTCAACTTTATCTCCATAAAAAAGGCGGCTGGATAGTTCCAAACCGCCGTTGTTCTCCGGTTAGGGGCGGAGCTTCCCCATACTTATAATATACTGTTTCTATCGCCTGCCGTCAATGAATTTTTTTCATTCCGATTCATCCGACTTTTTCTCCGGGAACGCTTTTTCTTCAAATTCATTTACCGGGAGCGGCTTTGAAAAATAGAATCCCTGAATCAAATCGCAGTCTTTTTGTGCAAGGAAATCAACCTGCTCGCGTGTCTCTATTCCCTCGGCGACTATCCTCATGCCAAGTTTTTTCGCAAGCGCAATAGTGTCGCCGACAATAAGGTTCGAGCGGGACAAATCCTCCACGCCACGGAAAAACTCTGCGTCCAGCTTGATGATGTCCAACGGAAGTTCCTTAAGCGAGTTCAAGGATGAGTAGCCTGCGCCAAAGTCGTCCATCGAAAGCTTGAATCCAAAATCCTTGAGATGCTTCACCGTTTCAAGAAGGGTGGCCTTGTCGTCAAAGAACGCGCTCTCCGTAAGCTCCAACTCGATGTATTCGTAAGGAACGCTCCACTGGTCAACTATTGATTTTATATGCTCGGCCAGGTCTGCGGTCGCAAAGTGTGCGCGGGAAACGTTAACGGAAATTGGCACGACCTTTTTGCCCTCGGAAATCCATTTTGCCTGCAGCTTGCAGACTTCGGAAAGCATGTAGTCGTCCAGCTTCAATATGAATCCGTTTCTCTCGAACAAAGGAATGAAACTTCCCGGCGAGATGAACCCAAGCTCCGGGTGAATCCAGCGGACAAGAGCCTCCGCGGCGTCAAGGGTTTCGTTGTGCGCGGAATATTTTGGCTGTAGATAGACCGAAAATTCATGCTCCGCTATGGCCCTCTCCATGTCATCCTCAAGATGCCGCTCCCAGACTGTGTTTTCCTTCATCTTCTGGTCGAACCATGCAATCTCGTTCTGCGCCTTGGTCTCTCTTGGAAGCGCAAGTGCGGCGTCGTTCAGAAGATTGGACATGTCGCTCCTTTTGCCCGGGACATGGCAGATTCCGGCAGAAAAATTGAGGTGGGCATCTCCTTCAACCCGGCTCAGTTTTTCAAGCATTCCGTAAATTCTCTCCGTAAGTCCGTCATTGTCGCCGTAGCTGAGAAGCATTGCAAAATCCGCGTCCTCAAGGTGGGAGACTATTTCCTTTTTGCCGAGCATCTTGCGCATTGCATGGTCAAGGGTTTCCAGAATGTTTTCGCCCTTCTTGATTCCGTAGGCGGTGCAAAGGTTTCTGTATTTTTCAAGACGGATGTGGACCACGGCATAATTTTTTCCCTGCCTTTTTATGAGCTTTGCGCCCCTCTGCAAAAAATAGCTCCGGTTCAGTCCGCCAGTCATCGGGTCGATGTAGAAAAGGTTGTTGATTTTGCGTTTTTCCGCGAGCAGAGAGAACAGAGTCACAAATTCAATGATGATGCAGATAATAAACTCGAAGGTAACAAGCACACCAAGGAATCCGAGTATGTGCTGGTGCATGGTGGTTATTATGAAGGGCGTGCAAATCAGTACGGAAAGTCCGGGAACATCCGTCCTGTACAGCGAGTAAAAATTGATTCTGGACTGCTCCTTTGAGGCCCAGTTGGATGATTCTTCGTCAATCAGAGCGTTAATGCTTATGGCCTTGAAAAACTGTTTCAAATCCAGTCCTTTCCCGAATCCAAAGTTTATTCCCAAAAGAATGTTTTCCTCCGGGGAATAGATTGATTTTTTGTCATTTTTGAAAAAGGAATGACTGTCGTTGATAGTCTCCGGGTCGAAATCATCCTCGTTCAGTCCGGCCACAGGCTTGTGCGTCTCGCTGTCGATAAGGAAAATTTTTTCCACGGTGGGCAAATCCTTTTCCTGATTTTTGAGACGCTCGAGCAGGGGAGCGTTGTCATTTTCCGACCAGCTTCCGTTGACCGTTGAGAGAATCGTTTCGCAGTCCTTTGCCATCCCCGTGAAAGAGTCCTGCATCACAGCCAGTATCACCAAAAATCCGATGATAATGGAGAACGCAAGTATGGAAGCCTCGGTAAGAATCTGCTTGAAAATCACCGGCAGAACCGAAACCCTCTTGAGACGCTTAATCTTTTTTTCCTTCTTCCTGCTCATGGATTAACCTTCCAGTATTTTCCCGGCCTGTGCTGATTCAGTCTGTTATTTCTGCGCTGAGTTTTCCAGAGCCTTGGCTTCTTCAGCTTCCTTTTTGGCTTCCTTCTTGTCCTTGATGTCCGCAAAACCGATGAACACCGCAATCAGACCGATGAACGCCGCAAGCACGGGTGCGAATCCCTTGAGGAAACGGACGATGTCGCCGCCCCACGCAAGCCCGATTCCGCTCGGAAGACATGCAAACACACAGAAAGCGATAAGGACAATGCCGATTATAAGTGCAACCATTTTTTTCTCCTAATAAAACGTATTTTAAAATTATCCCACATATTTTGAAGCAAGTCAATGTTTTGAAATTCTTTAATTTCGGGAAAAACAAGGGGTCAAGATATTTAAATTTCGGGAAAAAAACGGACAGCCCTTTAGACTGCCCGCTTAATTGAATTGTTGAAGATTATGATTATGCTTCCGCGTTACCGACCAGGCACATCCATTCGGCTTCGGCGCATAGGGTGTCACCCACGTATGCCTTTCCGGACTGGCGTACCATTTTTGCGCTCACACGGACGTTCTTGATTTCCATGCGTACAGTATCGCCCGGACGAACCTGATGGCGGAACTTCACGTTGTTGACCGTTGCAAGGAAAAAGAGGCTTCCTTCTGCAAAGAGTTTCTGGTAGCTCAATGCGGCTCCTCCTCCCTGTGCCATGGTTTCAATCAGTATGACTCCCGGAACCACCGGGTATTCCGGAAAATGTCCCTTGAAGAAAAAATCCTCGTCGGTGAACTTTCTTGTACAGACGCATCCTTCCTCATCGAAGCTGTCTATTGAATCGACGAAGAGAAAGGGTTTTCTGTGTGGAAGAAGAGATTCAATGTCGTTCGTTACCATAATTTCCTCCTTGAATCAGTCTGATTAGACCCTTTTGAAAACGAGGCATCCGTTGTGTCCGCCGAAACCGAAGTTCGCGCTCATCGCAACGTCAATCTTTGTCTCTATGCCCTTGTTAGGAGTGTAGTTCAGGTCGCATCCGCCCTCGTAGTCCTGGTCGTCCAGGTTGATTGTCGGAGGAACGAAATTGTTTTCGATTGACTTCACGCACATGAGGGCTTCCAGTGAACCCGCGTTTCCAAGGCAGTGACCGGTCATGCTCTTTGTTGATGAGATGTGGAGGTTCTTTGCTGCCTCTCCGAATGCCATGTGGAGCATAGCCGTTTCACCTGAGTCGTTCAGGTGCGTTGACGTTCCGTGTGCGTTGTAATACTGTACGTCCTCTGGTTTGATTCCTGCATCCTGCATTGCAAGGGTCATGCAGCGTCCACCGATGATTCCGTCTGGGTTCGGGGCGGTGAGGTGGTATCCGTCGCAGCTTGCACCGTATCCTGCAAGTTCAGCATAGATTTTTGCTCCGCGTGCCTTTGCGTGCTCGTATTCTTCAAGGACAAGAAGTGTGGCTCCCTCTCCCATGATGAATCCGTCGCGCTGCTTGTCGAACGGGCGGCATGCCTTCTGTGGATTGTCAACCCATTTTGTGCTGAGTGCCTTGAGCATCGTGAATCCAAGGTTTGCGAATCCGTTCTGTGTTGATTCGGCTCCACCTGCAAGAACCACATCGCTTCTTCCGCAGCGGATGTTGTCAAGTGCGTTTCCGATTGCGTCCGTTCCTGATGCGCATGCTGTTGCGATTGTGTGTGCGGCACCGTGAAGACCGAATGCAATGCTGATGTTTGCGGCACCCTCGTTTGGAATCAGCTCAGGGATTGTCATAGGAGGCATCCTTGTCATGCCTGAGTCGAAGTATTCCTTCATGCTGCTTTCCGTTACTTCGAGTCCACCGATTCCTACACCGAGATAGATTGATGTCTTGTCAAGGATTTCCTTGTCGTCGATTATTTTTGCATCCTCAAGAGCCTGTTTTGCAGCTGCCACGGCGAACTTTGAGAAGTATCCCATCTTTCTTGCCATCTTCACGTCCATGAACTGTGACGCGTCAAAATTCTTTACCTCTGCTGCATACTTTACCTTGAACGGTGTGTTGTCGTAACGTGTGATCGTGTCTATACCGCATTTTCCTGCGACAACCGCGCCCCATGTCTCCTCAACGGAATTTCCGACCGGTGAAACGCATCCCAATCCTGTAACTACTACTCTACGCATTTTTTTCTCCTAAAATCTTTCGTAAGAACTTCTGTAAAAATCTAAAATCAAAAATCTGAAATCAGCAGCCCATGCCGCCGTCAACGCCAAGGACCTGACCGGTGATGTATGTGCTGAGGTCCGATGCAAGGAAAAGAGCTGCGTTTGCGACATCCTCTGTCTGTCCGGCTCTCTTGAGCGGAATCTGCTCGACCCATGACTTCCTCAAATCTTCGTTCACGGCCTGCGTCATGTCGGTTTCGATGAATCCAGGTGCAATGCAGTTCACGCGGATTCCACGGCTTCCGGTCTCTTTTGCGAGGGACTTGCTGAATGCAATCAAACCGCCCTTGCTTGCGGAATAGTTGACCTGACCAGCCCCTCCATGGATTCCCACGATTGAGGCCATGTTGATGATTGAGCCCTTTCTTTTCCTTATCATGTCGTTGCTTACAATCTGGCAGACTATGAATGCGGAGGTGAGGTTCACGGCGATTACTGAATCCCAGTCTTCCTTTTTCATGCGGAAGCTCAACGTGTCGCGTGTGATTCCTGCGTTGTTAACAAGAACGTCAAATCCGCCTGACTCTGTGAGTGCGTTCTTTACGGCTTCGGTAAGGACATCCGCATTTCCGGCGTCGGCATAGAATTCGTGGAATTTGGTTCCGTTCTGTTCTGCAAGTTCTTCAAGTTCCTTTTTTCCGGCTGATTCCTTCGTGCACATTCCCCAGACTTCGCATCCGTTTTTGAGGAAGGTCTCGGCAATCTTTCTTCCGATTCCGCGGGATGAACCCGTTACAAGTGCCTTTTTATTTTCAAGCAGTGACATAAAATCTCCTTGGTTTTCTTCTATAAGTATGTTGCTGATTTTTTGATTACAGAGCGTTGATTCCTTCAACAGTGTTCACAGGGATTGCAGGGAGTGTCGCTCCAAACTCGGTCTTTTCCCAGAGGCCAGCAAGTACTTTTCCAGGCCCAGGCTCAAGAACTGACCATTCGTTTCCTGAATCTGCCTTGATGATTGATTCGAGGACGGCTTCTTCATCAGTCCACAAAACAGGGTGCGTCAGATGGAGGACTGCGCTTTCCTTTACTTCCTTTGCATCCTTTGCCTGCTTTCCAGTTACGTTGCTGAAAAGGGGAATCTTCGGTTCCGCAAATTCCACGTCTGCAAGGACTTTTTCAAATTCATCTGCGGCTGCCTGCATGAGAGGGCTGTGGAATGGACCTGCAACCTTGAGGCGTACACAACGGCGCGCTCCGGCTTCTTTGGCTGCGGCTTCAACTTTGTCAAGTGCATCGAATGTTCCTGAAACGACAGTCTGCTTGGTTGAGTTCATGTTGGCTGCATAAGCGTCTGGAATTGATGAAACGACTTCCTTTACTTTTTCAGGCGGAAGACCGAGAACTGCCGTCATTCCGGGAGCATGTCCCTCGTTCTTTGCGGCGATGTCCTCGCACACTTTCTGCATTATGAGTCCACGCTGGCGAACTACCTTGATTACGTTTTCAAATGAAAGAACACCAGCCGCATAGAGTGCCGGGAATTCTCCAAGGCTGAATCCCATTGCTGCGGAAGGTTCTATTCCCTTGTCCTTGAGGGCTGCCATTATTGCAAGTGAAGCCGTGGTTATGGCAATCTGGCTGTTGTCGCTGCGGCTCAATGTCTCCATGTCCGCTTCCCAGAGAAGTTTGGTCATGTCCAGACCGATGATTTCGGAAACGTCGTCTATTACTTTTTTTGCGGAGGGAAATGCCTCAGCAACGTCCTTTACCATTCCGGGTGCCTGTGCTCCCTGTCCTGGGAACAGAAATGCATATTTCTTTGCCATTGTTCAACCTCTTTATTATGACATTTTGACAAATTATGTCGAAATGTCATAAACTTGTCAAGGGTTGATTTCAAAAACAGGATTTTTTTTCAGGCAATCGGTTTTGGCGGCGGAGCGTGTTTCTGCTGCTTTTCCTGATAGAGAAGCTCGTCCGCCTTGTCAAGAAGCACCTGCAGGTCATTGTCGTCGTCGGAGTTGTATGGGACCGCCCCAAGGCTTATGGAGATTGAATATTTTTCTTCGGTGTCGCGGTTCCAGTCCTCGCACATCTCAACAAGTTTTTGTCTTAGGATTATCAGCTTCTTTTCCGAAAGTCCCGGAGCGATTATCGCAAACTCGTCACCACCGATTCGTCCGATTATGTCGGTGCGGCGGAATGTCTTTTTGAGGATGGCTGCCTCTGCCTGTATTGCAACATCCCCGGATGCGTGTCCGTAGGTGTCGTTGATTGTCTTCAGTCCGTCGATGTCCCCAAAAATCACCATGCCAAATTTTCCGCTTGCCTGTGAAATGTCGAGTGTCTTCTGTCCGTAGTCCATGAATCCGCGTCTGTTGAGAAGCCCGGTAAGCTCATCGGTTACGGAAATCTTTGTTGCCATGTCGTATTCCTGCTCCAGAATGCGTTTCTCCTCTTCGGACCTTGAAAGCCTGTACGCCGATGAAAGTGAGTTCGAGAACATCTTGATGAACATGGTGTAGATTGTCATATCATAGTCGCCGGGAAGAAAAAGCACGTACCCGTAGATTGTGCTTGTGTGGTACAGTGCCGCAACCTGCATTCCCGCCATCGAAGCGAATATCCCCTCCGGAATCAGCATGGTGCGTGGATTGAACTGGATTGTTTTTTCCTGCTCTCCAAGCCAGAATCCCGAGAACCTGTCGAGTGCCGTGTAGACAACAGCCTTTTGCGGGAGCTGGAAGAATTCAAATCTGTCGGTGGATATTGGCGACTCAAAAAGCACCACCGCCGCTGAAAGTATTCCTATCGATATGAATGAACTGTTGACGTTGTTCCTGAACTCGTTTAGGGTCATGTCGGTCTGCATCTGGGTGTAGACCCTCACAATCTGGGAGAACTGTGATTTTTTCATGCACCATTCACCGGCTGCCGCCACCGTCATGTTTGGTGTTGGACCAATTGGGACTCCGCTTTCATCCAGAGTGGAAAAAGGTGTTCCGTTTTTTGGCACGCATCCACAGGACTGCCTGAACTTTGGCGACGCATTGATTTTCACAAGGTCCTGCACCTGTTTTCCTTCCATAATATTGACCAGGGTTTCCATTGCGGTTCTGCCCTGTTCGTTAAGCTCCTGGTTCATCGTGGAGAGGGACGGCATCATCAGTACGGAACGCTCCTCGTCGTCGAATCCTGTGACAAGGACATCCTCCGGGACACGAATGTTGTGCTGGTGGAAATAGTCAAGGCATCCGTAGGCCATCTGGTCGTTCATGGCAACTATGGCATCAAAATCAATCCTGCCCTTTGCCTCCGTGTATGCGCTTAGTGCCTTTACCGCAATTTCATAGGAGTAACCACCGAAAAGAACCATGGACTCGTCGTAGGCAATGTTGTGCGAAATCAGCACGTCCCTGAAAATCCTTGTGCGCTCCTCTATGTCGTTTGAGTTTGCCTGTACGCTCATAAGGGCAATCCTGCGGCACTTGTGCTTTTCGATAAGATGCGCGACCATCGCCCTGAATCCTGTCTCGGAAGTTCCCGCGACAGATGGAATCCCCGGTATGGCATTTCCAACGCTTACGACTGGGAGTGGCGAAAATGATTTTAGGTATGAGCAAAGATAGTCCACGGATGTTGAGCAAAGCTGTGTGGCGGATGCAAAAATTACCCCGTCAAAATTGTCTGGCCTGACATGCGATGCAACCGAAAGCATCTGGTAATCGAATGCAAAATCCTTGGAGTTTATCTGGCTGATTGTGAAGGCGACAAGCTCCATGCCATGTTCCTTTGCATAATCCCCAGCTCCCTTGCAAAGTTTCTGTGAATACTCCGATTCCATGTAGTCGGTTATGAAGGCTATCCGTTTTGTGTTACGCATTAAATAAAATTATAACCGCAAATCGTATTTTCGCAAGTCCTATTTTCTAAACAACAGGCTCCGTCTCTATCCTGATTTTTGGAAGCGACTTTATTTCCGTGTAGACGCTTTCCATCCACTCTCCATCTGGAGCCTCGTATGGGTCTCCGTTTTCGGGGCGGTTCATTCCGTCTGCTGGAGGCGCGAAAATCCTGAGGCTTAAATCTGCGGGACCGTCCAGGGGTTTTTCAAAAAAGAGGCCCATCAGGTCAACGCATTTTACTCCAGGCTTTTTGTAGAACCAGTGTCCCCCAAGCTCCATCACAAGATTCATGTCGATGAGGTCCGGCGAGTCGAAGTACAGTTCGGCAAAGTGCGGGTTTTTGCTGAAGTGCAGGGGAATCTCTATGCCTTCCGAGTCGTCCGCGTTTCCCCATCTGATTTTGCACGGAAGGGAAATCTGTTCGCCTGTGACAAAGCTCCTTGAGAAAAACGGCTCGTGAAGTTTTTGTCTGTAGACCGAAAGAAGCGGCTGCTCAATTCCAACTTCGCTGTTGTTCGGGTCGGTGATTTCAAGACCAAGCCTTCCGTCGTCCCGGAACTGGTACATGGTGAATCCGCTGAGCCATCTTTCGCTGTCGTTCTGTAAAAGCTCCATGAAGCTTTTGATTTTTTCCGCCTGTCCATAGGGGCTTGAAACATCTCCGTCTGCGTTGAGTTCGGAAAGGAGCATCGGTTTTTTCTGCCCGGTGATTTCGCAGAGTCTTTTCCATGTGTTCTTTGCTTTTTCGTACACACCTTCCAGACTGTAGCTGCTGAAGGTTTTTCCGTCTTTCAGTGCAACGTCTCCGGGCCATCCCCAGTGCAGCGAAATGTATTGGTCCCCGGACCAGTAGTCGGCCTCCCTGAACGCATCCAGAAAAGTCTCCTCCATCTCGATTTTTCCGGTGGATTTTTCCCACATTCCGGCGCAGATTATGAGCTTGACGTTTGGCGAATATTTATGGAAGATTTTGCAGCATCGTACAAAAAAATCCGCAACCTGCTGATAACTTGCCCGCCTTGAAAAACAGAACCATGTCCCGGTGCACTCGTGGTTGATTCTGAGCAGAACCCTTCCGTAAGGCCTCAGGTCCTTTGCCACTGCGATTATGTATTCGTCGGAAAGGAGCGGATTTATCGTCATTGTCAGAACCACGTCCTGTCCGTGCGAGCGGATGTCCTTCATGAACTTGAAAGGCTCGTCATCGCGAAGTCCCTCAACGCCGCCCCTGTACGGAAAATAGTCCTCGTAAGGATAGTTCCACGCACCCGATGGAGTCTCCTGCGGAAATGCCACGCTTGCCCTGACCGGCCATCCTTCGTCGGTGGGGTAGTATGTGTACATGAGGGAGATTCCCCGGTGGAGTTTGCCCATTTTCTGAAGGATATAGTCCTGGTTAACGTATGGACCGCGCTCGCTTCCGTCTCCCAAGTCAAGGGAACATTCTGCCTTTTTTAAAAAAACTCTGCTAATCTTTTCCATGCCGAAAATTATAAACGCACCCGCAAATTTTTTTAACAGGATTTTTGGTAGCCGTAAACTCTAAAAAGTTCAGTTTTTCGTGTGGAGAATCTTTGAAAATATAATGCCTTATTCTTGCAAAAATATTTGTACTATGATATTTTATGAAAATAAAATATGCTATTTTTGCGTGAAAATCAGTAAGAAGGAGATTGTTGAAAATATGCAGCTTGTCAGGGAAGACTATTTAAAGCTTTTGAGACCATACTATGATGTTGATTTGATAAAAATCATAACAGGCGTACGCCGGTCCGGAAAATCGGTTCTCATGGACACAATAAAGGACGAGATTCTTTTGCGCGGCATCAAGGGTTCCCACATAATCAGCATAAATCTTGAGGATTTGGACTATTCGTTCATCACGGACGCTGCGGACCTTAACAGAGAAATAGAGTCGCGTATTGCTGACCGTGAGAAATACTACATTTTTCTTGATGAAATCCAGCATGTCAAAAATTTTGAGAAAGTGCTTGCTTCTCTGAAAGCGAAATTCGATTGCTCAATATTTGTGACAGGCAGCGACTCCACCATGCTGTCCGGGGAACTTGCAACTCTTTTGACCGGACGGACTGTTGAGTTTGAGATATTTCCGTTCAGCTTCAAGGAATCTGTTGATTTTCTTGCCATGAACAACATTGAATGTAATCCTGACGAATTCATAATGGACTATATAAAATGGGGCGGCTTTCCCCTCAGATTCAGTTTCAGGGATGAAAGCTCCGTAAAAAGATTTCTGGACAACCTGTATTCAAACATCGTGAACCGCGACATAATAAAAAAATCCAGCAAGATTGACAGGGCCACGTTTAAGGATATTTCGCTTTACATAATGTCGAACGCGGGAAAAGAATTTTCCGCAGAAAATATTGCGCAATACTATTCAGCCAAACACAAAAAAAAGGTCAGTGCGCGGACAATCTATAATTATCTCGAAAAACTGCACAGGGCGTACATCCTTCATTCATGCAAAAAATACAATATCAGCGGGAAGACGGCTCTGGATTCATCCGACAAATTTTATGCAACGGACACAGGGCTTCGTACCTTGAACACCAACACGATAAATTATGAGGACACTTTTTTTCTTGAAAACATTGTCTACAATGAGCTTGTGATTCAGGGCTTCACTGTTTTTACCGGCAAGACTTACAAAGGGGAAATTGATTTTGTGGCGGTCAGGGAAAACAAAAAATGTTTTATTCAGGTTGCGTATATTCTTGCAGACGGAGAGACAATAAAAAGGGAGTTCGGTGCTTTCGGGAGAATAACGGATGCTTCTCCAAAATATGTGCTTTCGCTGGACAGAATTGATTTGAGCCACGACGGAATTGAGCATCTGAATATTGTTGATTTCCTCATGCACAGGGTCAGCCTGCATCTGTCGTAGTCCCGGAGTTGACCAAGAGATTTTCTGTCTGTAGAATCTTTGTATGAAGAATTTTTTGTGGAGCGTGGATTCCGAAGGCGTTACGCTCAATGATTTTCTGAGAAAAAAAATCCCCGAGGCGATTGGCAGTGAAAAAATCTCCAACAGCAAAATAAGAAGGCTGATTGTTGCGGGCGCGGTTTTTGTTGACGGAAGGCAGTGCAGAATCAGTGCGTGGACCCTCAAAAAAAATTCCACAGTCCAGGCCCGCGTTGACGAGGAAAAACTTTTTTATGAAAAGAGACCCGACGACATTGAATACACCCTCACAGATTCAGACGTTCTTTTTGAGGACGAAACTTTGATTGTCGTGAACAAGCCTGCGTTTATACCTACGGAGGGTACTGTTGTCGCGGACAGATTTTCCATGCACAGGGCGGTGATAGACTATCTCTGGAAAAAAAATCCGTCGCTAAGAAATCCGCCTTATGTCGGGATAATGCACAGGCTGGACAGGGAGACGAGCGGGGTGCTTCTTTTTACAAAGACAAGAACCGTGAACAATGCCGTCCACAGTATTTTCGAGGAGCATCTTGCGCAAAAAAAATATAGGGCCGTATGTTCAGGTCGCCTGCTGATTCCACACAGTGATTCCGAAGACAGATTTTCGGTTGAAAATTTTATCGGTAGGATTTCCGCAAAATCAGCCAAGTGCAAAATTGGTGCGGTGGATGAAAATCATGGCGGAAAATATGCCAGAACCGATTTCCACATTGCCGCGAAAAAAAACGGACTTGTGTATGTGGACTGTAAGCCAATGACCGGACGCACCCACCAGATTCGTGTCCACCTTTCGTCAGTCGGCCTTCCGATTTTGGGGGACGGACTTTACGGTGGAAAAAAGGGTTTTGAAGAAAACAACGGAAGAATCATGCTCCACGCTTTTTCGCTTGAATTTCCGCATCCCGTGACCGGGGAGCCTGTAAAAATTTCCGCACCGATGGAAAAACTTTTTTCCCCTCAGCTGCCCAGTCCTGCACAAAAATTTTGACCCCTTAACTTCATAAAAGCTGGTTCCGATAATTGGGGAGATGAAATCTATTGTGTTTTTGTTTGCGGGTTTCGATTCTTCTCATGCATTCGACAGGGTTTTTTCCTCCATGTCGGCCTTTGAGCGCGTTCTTGTGTGGGCCGGTGGGGTTTGTCCCGGAAGCGAAATCTATGTCGCCGTAAACGACAGGACCAGCCCTACAGTAAGGAATCTTCTTTCGGAATCTGGTGTGGACGCAAAAATCATCAGCAGGAACGACTGGAACACGGCAGTTCTTTTGGAGGAGATGGCAAAATCAGCTTCAAGGTCCGATGCGGGTTTTGTTGTGTACACAATGGCGGACAGACCACTTCTGGACAAGGATTTGACCCTCCGCGTGATTGACAGCCACATCGAGTATCTTGCCGAATACACTTTCGCCGACGGATATCCGCTTGGATTTGCCCCCGAGGTAATAGATTCCGGTTCTCTCAACATTTTAAGCTCCCTGGCAAGGGACAGCCAGAAGATTGCCGGAATGACGCAGGTTCGTGCGGACAGCATTTTTTCAGTGATGCGTGGGGACATAAATTCATTTGAGATAGAGGCGGTGGTGGCCCCAAGGGACTACAGGATGCTGCGTCTGGATTTTTCATGCTCGACCCTTGGAAACATGGTGTCCTGCATGTCGCTCTACAATCTTGCGCTTGACTCCAGGGTCCCATTCAATGCGGTCCCCCTGACGGAGCTTGCCGAAAAATCTGTCAAGGTTCAGCGCACGGTTCCAGCTTTCTACAACATACAGATTTGCGCCCGGTGCTGGTCCGAATCAATCTACAGTCCATATTTTGCGGCCTTTGAAAAAAAATATTCATCGTCGCCGCTTGAGCTTACGTTCAACTCTACAAAAATCATGCGCCTGGAGCAGTTCAGGGCATTGGTGAGCCAGATTGCCGTTCTCTCGGAAAATGCCGTGATTGGACTGGGCGAGTGGGGCGAACCTTTGTGCGTGGAGAATCTGGACGAATACATTTCGACCGTGCTTTCCTATCCGGGACTTTCGGTTTTAATCGAGACGGACGGAATCCTTGTCAAGCCGGAGCTGGCCGAAAAACTTGCGTCCGTTGTCAGAAATGTGCCAAAGCGTCTGGACGGAAGGGACCCCGTTACATGGATTGTCTCGGTGGACGCATTCACCCCGGAAAAATATGGCGTGATACATCCACGTTTTGCTACTGACGGAAAAGGTTCTCCCCTTATTGAAAGCAACAGCGCATTTGCCAAGGCCGTAAATGCCGTGTCGATTCTGGAAAACAGTTTTGGTGACTGCGTGTATCCACAGATGCTCAGGATGAACGCAAACGAGGACGAGCTTGAATCGTTCTACAGGTTCTGGCACGACTCTTCCTCACCATCAAAGGGAAGGCTCATAATCCAGAAGTACGACCATTTCTGTGGACTGCTCCCGGACGAAAGACCTGCCGACCTTTCTCCGTTGAAACGCAATCCGTGCTGGCATCTTAAGCGCGACATGGTTGTCCTGTGGAACGGAGATGTCCCCCTGTGCAGGGAGTGGATTCTGGACCGGTCAGTCGGCAATGTGTTCGAGATGAGCATAAGGGATGTATGGGACAAAATGGAAAGTCCTTCCCAGAGAGATATAGACTGCTGCAATTGTCTTTGTTCCAACCTTTCGTTGCCGGAGTCTTCGTTTGATGAAAAATGTGGTGCCTGCGATGAATACTATACCTACAACTTTTAACCAGCGCATCATAGAGAGGACCGTCCTTGGAGGGGTGGAGGCGGATTCAAAGATTCTGATGCCCGTTACATGCCTTGTGCTGAACAGGAGCGGAAACTCCTACAGGAATTTCATTTTCGACAGGCTGATTTACCAGGGATTCGAGAAGGTCATCTGGATTGAATCGAACATAGGGGGAAAGACCAGCTCCACACAGCTGAAGGGAAGACATCTGGATGAGCTTTCGACCCAGTATCCAACGGTGAAGTTCCTTGTCCCCAACGACGGAAGCGACTATGTTTCAATCGGCGACATGATAAACCTTGGAATGCAGGAGGCCACCACGCCCTACGTCCTTGTTCTTTTTGACGACATGTGCTCGGACACCTTCCAGATTCCAATCACGATAGTTTCCCGCATGGTTGAGAGCAAGGCATTCTGCATCTGTCCAAAACTGATTACATCAACACAGCAGGTGCTTCCGGTAAAATTCTCACCGCAGGAAAAAAAATCCGTGTTCGAGATAGAGCCGACACTCGCAATGTCCAGCGGAAACAAAACATTCTACGCCGCCGACTGGGTGGGGCTTTACGACAGGGACAAGTTCATGCAGCTCGGTGGAATCGACTACACGATAACTACGGACTACTGGCAGAGGATGGACCTTTTTTTCAGGTCGTGGCTCTGGGGTGAGAAGACGATTCTGGACCTTTCGCTTTCGTTTACATATTCCGGTGAAGTCCACGTCGAGAACAGGACAAGAAACATGTCCTACCTCCGCTTCTATCTTAAAAATCTTCTTCCGATTTATAGAAACGAGGAGGCCCAGATTCCGCTTGCATATTTTTTTACGTTCAAGCATAAAAATCTTTGTGGACTGAAGGAGTCCTACATACTTTTTAAAAACGCCAGGGAATGGGTGGAAATGAACCGCTACCGCTTTAAGACCGATGCCATGGATTTTGTGAAGAAGTGGCAGGAGGAAGAGGCGACGACGCAGATAAGGGGGGATGGCAATGGAAGGTGAGTCCAAATCCGGGACACTTAGAACGGTTTTGATAGTGCAGTGCAGGCTTTCTTCGACAAGGCTTCCGGGGAAGGCACTGATGGAGCTTGGTGGAAAGACCGTGCTTGAGTGGAACCTTGGTGCCATGTCAAAGGTTGTGGCGGACGACTACTATCTTGCCACCGATGAGGAAAGTTTTGAGCAGCTGAAGCCCTATGCGGAAAAATGTGGATTCAAAATCTTTGGTGGCTCCAGGGATGATGTGCTTGACAGATTCTGCCGTGTGATAGAGCTTTCATCAGCAGACCTTGTTGTTCGGGCAACAGCCGACAATCCCTTTCTTTTTTACGAGGCCGCAAACGATTTGGTCCTTGAGTGGAAAAAGAGGTCCGCTGAAGAAAAGATTGACTACATGACTTTCTCGGGTCTTCCACATGGATGCGGTGTTGAAATGTTCGACGCGCACTCTCTTCTGGATGCCGCAAAAAAAACAGATTCCCCATACGACCATGAGCATGTGGGGCCTGCGCTCTACAATCACAGCGAAAGTTTCAGGTCCATTTTTGAGCCTGCGCCTGAAAAATACTCGCACCCGGAGCTGAGGACCACCATAGACACAAGCGTTGACTACATCCGCGCCCAGATGATTGTGGACGAGCTTTCTTCAAAGGGATTTGCGCCACCGTATACCAGCGGGCAGATTCTCCAGGCGTTCCAGAAACCGGCAGTCAAAAACATGGTTCTCCTTGTGCCCAGCGTTGAAAAGGGACATGGAACCGGACATCTCCACCGCTGTCTGGAGCTTGCGATTGAAAATGGATGGGAAATCTACATTCCGGAAAATCCGAGCCTTGAGCAGTGTGCCGCGCTTGTTGATTCCGCTCTGGAGAGGGGCCTAAAAAAATATCAGATTGTTGAAAAGCTGGAGTGGCTTGAGCTGTACAGTCTTTCTGTGGTGGACATGTTTTCAACTCCGCAGTCCCTCCTGAAGACCATTTCCGAAAAATGTCCTGTCTGCTCGATGGACGACGGGGCTTACGACACCGACTGTGTTGAATATCTGCTCGACATAATTCCGTCAGTGGGAATCGAGAGGCGTGCAAATCTTGTGGAGCCGGCCTTCATTCCGCTTCCCAAAAAAAGAAAGTCCTCATCGGGCGAGGCAAAAATCCATACGGCGATTGTTGTCCTTGGCGGCGAGGACCCTCTTTCTCTTTCTGTTCCGGCGGCAAAATCCCTGGCTGCAAACTCTGTCTACGTGACCCTTGTTGCTCCAAGCAAAAACTATGTGGGCGACATGGAGGAAAGCTTTTCCCAGAACATGCTGCAGTATGTCAAGGTTGTTCCTCCTGTTGAAAATCTAAAGGAAAAACTTGCGGACTACGATTTGGTTGTCACACACTATGGATTTACGGCATTCGAGGCATCCGCGGCAGGCTGCGCCGTCATTTTGTTGGGAACGTCCCCTCTTCATCAGCAGCTTGCGGAAAAATATGGATACTCGTCGCTCGGTCCCGAGAACATCTACGAGGCGGACTTCAGAAAAAAGCTGGAGAATCCTTCCGCGCTCTACAGAAAAATGGAAAACTCCACCGGAAAATCCCTGAGCGAATATTTGACCGTGCTTTCACAGGGAATGTCGCTTCCATGCCCGGTATGCCAGTGTGGACATGACTCCACCGACACCCTTGTTGCTAGAATACCGGAACGGACTTTCAGACGGTGCAGAAAATGTGGAATGCTCTACCAGTCGTGGACGGTTCAGTCAGTCCAGACCGAATACAACCGCGAATATTTTTACGGCGACTACCAGAAGCAGTACGGAAAAACCTACGAGGAGGATTTTGCTTCAATCAAGTCACAGGGCTTGCGAAGAATCAGCAATGTCGAGAGGGTCATGCACCATGGACACTCTTCCCCGACCGGATCCGTTCTTGACATTGGGTGTGCGCTTGGACCTTTCCTTGATGCCGCGAGCGATGCCGGTTGGCAGGTATATGGAACGGACATCTGCCAGGACGCTGTGGACTATGTGAACGAAAAACTTGGATATCCGGCGATTTGTGCCCAGTTTCCGCGTGTCGATGTGAAAAGTGCTTTCGGCGTGGACCAGTTTGATGCCGTGACGATGTGGTATGTCATAGAGCATTTCCAGAATCTTGACGAGGTTTTAAAGGCCGTCGGTGGGCTTGTGAGAAAGGGCGGGGTGTTTGCGTTCAGCACTCCATCAGGCTCCGGAGTAAGCGGCAGATTCAGCGCGCAGTCGTTCTTTGAGTCAAGCCCCTCCGACCACTACAGCATCTGGGAGCCAAAAAAAGCTGATGCCATACTTCGCAAATATGGATTCAAAGTGTGCAGGACAGTTCCAACCGGAATCCACCCGGAAAGATTTCCGTCCGCGAAAAAGCATAATCTCAAGCGCGGGGACCTACGTTTCAAGCTGCTTGAAAAATTCAGCCAGATTGGTGGGCTTGGCGACACGTTTGAATGTTACTGCAGGAAGGTGCGATGATGGAAGATAGGTATGTGATGATTCTTGGCGCAGGTCTTATGCAGAGGCCATCCATTGAAGCCGCCATGGAGCTTGGATACAGGACCCTTGTTGTTGACGGAAATCCAAAAGCCCTTTGCGCGGGATACGCCGACAGATTTGAGCCTGTTGATTTGAAGGACCGGGAGGGTCTTCTTTCGCTAGCAAAATCCATGGGTACATCCCTTGCCGGAGTTTTTACCGCAGGAACCGATTTTTCAGCGTCCGTCTCATACGTTGCGGAAAACTGTGGACTTCCGGGACACTCGTTCCAGGCCGCGCTCAACGCCAGCGACAAAATCAGGATGAGGAAGTGCTTTGAAAAATCTGCCGTTCCGTCACCGTCGTTCAGCAAAATCCACCGGACACAGATTGCAGCCCTGCTTGAGACCAACGTTCTTGGAAAAATCGACTTTCCAAAGGTGGTAAAGCCTTCTGACAACATGGGCGCGCGTGGATGCCGACTTGTTCGCCGCAGGGAGGAATTTCTTTCGGCTGTTGAGGATGCCGTGAGGAATTCAAGGACCGGGACCGCAATCTTCGAGGACTACATGGAGGGACCCGAGTTTTCCATAGACGCGGTGGTCTACAGGGATTCCGTCACTATAACAGGATTCGCCGACCGCCACATATTCTACGAGCCATACTTCATAGAGATGGGACACACCATGCCCACTTCGGTTGATGAAAAAAAACGCCGCGAGCTGATTCTGACTTTCGTTCGCGGAATAAAGTCCCTCGGTCTTACGGAGGGAGTTGCGAAGGCCGACATAAAGTACACAAAGAACGGACCCATGATTGGGGAGATTGCCGCACGTCTTTCCGGTGGATACATGTCGGGGTGGACCTATCCATACGCTTCGGGACTGAACCTCACAAAACAGGCCATGATGGTCGCTCTTGGACTGGAGCCGGTGGACCTTCTTTCATCCAGGGTGGAGCTTGACATTGCCGATGCCCCGTGCAAAATCTACGAGGTTCCATGCGTTGCCACAAGTGCGGAGCGTGCGTGGATTTCCATACCGGGAAAAATCAAGGAGATTTATGGATTCGAGACCTGCTCGTCCCATCCATTTGTCAAAAACAGCATGGCAAGGACAAAGCCAGGTGACAGTGTTGATTTTCCGCGCAACAATGTGGAGAAATGTGGAAACGCAGTCAGTCTTGCCAAGGATAGAAATCTTGCAGTGGAGTCCGCAGAAAATGCCGTGTCCTTTGTTGTCCAGCGTCTTGAAAAAGGATGCCACGCTACAGACACATTTCTTTCTGGAAAAACGAAAGGCTCGGAGAAAAATTTTCCGCCGGACGCATTTGTTCTTGATGCCGACACAAAGGTGGAGCTTGACCGATACCTTGAGACCTCGGGAACCATTTCTGCCGGGGAAAAAACTTCGGCAAAAATACCTGTGTGTCTACAAAAAATTGCCGATAATGTTAAGGACTGGAACCACCGAAGTATAAAAAGGACCTTGGACATGTTCGACTCGATAAGCCCCGACCATGCGGCTGTTGACGAGAAACTTTTCTGGAGGTCCCTGCTGCGTGGGGGGATACAGGGCATCCTGTATGTCTGCGACAGCCAAAAAAAGGTGTCCACCGATTCCAAGGGGGATGCCCTGTAGAGAAAATTGCAAGTGATAAAGAAATGGGTTTTGCTTACAGCACTAATTTTTTTCACATTACCGCTTTCCGTTTCCGCCGGGGATTTGAATCTCGTGGAGGAGGCAAGGGAAAACGGTATGGTTCTCCATTGGGATCCATTGGGCAGGTCCGGGGTTCTTGAAAAAAATGGACACTACATTTCTTTTTCAGTTGGAAACGGTTTTGTGTTGAAGGATTTCACTCTTCTTGTCAAGGAGGACGCTCCGTACATCGAGGACAACAGCCTCATGGTGAGCCAGTCCTTTATGAGCGGCGCGGAAAACTTCCTGAACGGGACCGTTGACATTTCCAGCTACAAAATAGGTGCAATCCTGATAGACCCGGGGCATGGCGGAAAGGATCCGGGGGCGTTGAGGGAATGGACTTTTGACGGGAAGAAGGTGAAGATTCAGGAGAAGGACATAACCCTTACTACAGGCCTTATGTTGAGGGACCTTCTGCAGAAAGCCTATCCCGACAAGAGAATACTGATGACACGCAGCACCGACGTGTATCTAAAGCTTGAGGAGCGGACGGAAATCGCCAACTCCGTAAAGCTGAATGAAAATGAGGCTATACTTTACGTATCCATACATGTGAACGCAAGCCTGGACCAGAGTGTCTCCGGATATGAGTCATGGTATCTGACGCCGGACTACAGGAGGCAGGTTCTGGACAGGAAGGTTTCGGACGACGAGGATGTGCAGTCGATTCTGAACGACATGATGGAGGAGGAGTATACACTGGAATCAATTTTGATATCAAAATTCGTGCTTGAAGGCATTGGAGAGCAGGTGGGAAGCCTGAGCAAGTCCCGTGGCATGAAAGCTAACGATTGGTTTGTTGTCAAAAATTCCATGATGCCGAGTGTGCTTCTGGAAATCGGGTTTTTAACCAACGAGACCGAGGCAAGGCTTCTGGGTGACGAATCCTACTTGAAGAAGGTCGCCCTGGGAGTATATAATGGACTACAGGCGTTTGTAAGTCATTTTGAACGCTCAAGAGGATTTACCGGTGCGAACTAGGTTCTTTGGGCAAAACCAACGGACCGGGGACGCGGTGGATTAAAAAGGGTAGTTGAAGTGAAAAAGAGCAGTGTAGTTTTTATAGGCTTGTCAGTGGCTTTGTTGGCTGGTGCCGCAATTGTGTCGAATGTGTTGATGAGAAAGGACAGAAGCCGGTCGGTGATGTATTTCTCGTCGTTCGGTACGGATGATGTGTGCACGGAAGTTCGTTATTTACCGGAAGACTCAGGGGTGGACCCGCTTGTTCAGTACGTGGACGAGCTTCTCCTTGGTCCCATGACAAACAGGTTCAAGCATCTGTTCGCGCAGGGAACGAAGGTGGAGTTCTGCACTGTTGAGAAGGGGGTGTGCTATGTTGGACTGAGCCGCGAGGCTTTGCATCCGAACAAGCAGACCGCTGACATACAGACCGGCATCGAATTATTAAAAGTGAATATTGTGAAGAGATTCACAGAAATTAGTACAGTTTTGGTGTACATTGACGGTAGAAGCGTCTACGGAAACGGCTGATTGCAACCATGGGGAACTGGCGTCTCCCAAACTTCATGTACTCCGTCGCGTCCATTTTCAAGGATGGGTGGCTGAATTTTTCGCCGCTGCATCGAATCTGGACAATTTGCGGAGGGATGATAAAAAAAAAGTTGACAAAAAGGCTTTCTTAATAGATACTTACTATTACAAACAAGGCTACATCAAAAGTGTATCAAAAAAAAGGAGCTTCGAATGAAGAGGACTTTAGTTTTAACTGCCGCTGCTGTACTTTTGGCAGGAACATTCGGATTCGCAAAGGAATCAACACTCATCGACTTCACTCTCTTGGATGCTGATATCCTTGAAAATGAAGAAGGTGTTCCTCAGGAGAACAGCAGAACATTGATGGATTATTCTGTTGCTGCCGGCGCAACATTTACCGGCGACCAGAAGAAATTGATGAAGACATCTTTGGCTCTGCCAAACTGGGAAGTCGTTCTGAACTCATCCGCAAGAAACGTTCAGTCTGTTGCTCTCTCACAGGTTGTTGCTGCAGAGGTAAAGAGAGGTGACCAGCCTTTCGTCGGCTCAAATGTCATGGGCGTACGCATCGTATTCCCAACATGGAACAACAACGCCAACGCAAAGATTGTTCCACCATTCGAGATTCAGGCTTACGAGGTTCTCGCCGAGCGTGATGCAGAGGGCAATCCTCAGGAGCAGACAGACGAGCAGAAGGGAAAGTATCTGTTTGAAGATGGATACGGACTCATCCGCAACGTTGGAACAATCAAGTCCATCGCCTGTACAACAATGGGCATGAACTTCCCACACCAGCTCTATGTTCTTCTCAAGGACCAGGACAATATCGAGCGCCGCTATCTGATGGGCAACCTCCAGTTTGACGGATGGAAGACTCTCCAGTGGAACAACCCGAACTACATCACAGAAGTCCGCACACGCGAAATCAGAGTTTACCCAATCTATCCACGTGGAATTCCTTATGTGAAGTTCGCTGGATTCCAGATTACACGTGACGCTGCCGACATCGGTGACAACTACATCGGCTACTTCAAGGATGTAAAGGTTATCTATGACCTCGCAGTTCTTGAGACAGACCGCGACATCGATGACGAAGACCTCTGGGGAATCATCACAAAGAAAGAGACAGAGCGCCAGGCCTATGAAATCAGCAAGTTCGGTGACAAGCAGGTTAACCGCTACATCGAAAAGCAGAAGATGGCCACTGAGGACACATTCACAGCTTCTCTGAACGAGGACTCTGAGTCAAACGCTGGTCACTAATCCAGTGATGTCCAAAGGCTAATGCCAATAAGGGGTTGTCCAATTCGGGCAGCCCTTTTTTTATAGAAAAAATATTTAAATTTCCCTCTACTTTTTTCTTCAGTTCTGTTGTAGAATGGACTTATGGAAAACATAAAGCTTCCCAACAAGGTGGAAATAAAAAATCTGTATGAAAGCTACTTCGACACGTTTGGAGAAATCCTCTCAAAAATTGAGGCCAGGCTCAAGAAGGTCATCCAGATTCAGTCGCTTCCCACCTACAAGTCAAGGATAAAGTCCTTCAAGTCATACTACAAAAAGATTCTCCGCCAAAAACCGGATGAGGCCGCAAAACCGGGGACGCTGGCCACTCTTACCGACATGATTGGAATACGTGTAATCTGCGCGTTCATCGAGGATTTGTCGGTGGTCCAGAAAATCCTTCTGGATAATTTTGATGTCAGGGAAGTTGAGAAGAAGGGTGCGGAACAGTCGTTCAGGGAGTTCGGCTATGAGTCCGTCCACGTGTTGATTTCCATACCAGAGGACTGTCTTCCCGTCGAACATGTAAAGCCTCTGCCGGAGAACCTTGTATGCGAAATCCAGATACGCACAATCCTCCAGGACGCGTGGGCCGAGGTGGAGCACGAGCTGGTCTACAAATCGGACTTCAATCCGTTCGACAAACCCCTGAGACGGAAACTTGCCTCCATAAACGCCAGTCTTTCGCTTGCGGACACAATTTTTCAGGAAATCCGCGACTACCAGAACAAACTCCAGAACGAGCTTGGCTCAAGGCGCAACACCTTCTATGAAAAAGCGGACGAGCTTACCGATGTTGTCAACGGAAAAAACACAATCGCGCCATCACCATTTGCGTTCGCCAGCAACAGGAACGACAGCATAGACGACCTTGTTCTCCAGGCACTCCACGAGCACAACCAGGGCAATTTCGACCGCGCCATAGAGATTTACACCCGGATTGTGGACTCAAATCCAAAGCCGCCGGATGTGGTCCTTGGTGTAATCTACAAGCACAGGGGCATGGCATATTTTGCACAGAGCGACTACGAAAATGCTTTGAGCGATTTCAGGTCCAGCGTGGAAAACGACCCACGTGGATTCCGCTCGCTGTACTACCAGGGAATAGTCCTCAGCATAACCGGCAACGACAGCGAGGCAGTTGGATGTTTTGACCGCTCGCTTGAGATTGACCGCTTCCAGAGCCACGTCTACTACAGGCGCTCCCTGTCATACTACAATCTTGGGGACTACGTAAAGGCCATGGACGACATAAACTCCGCCATAAACCTTGGTCTTGACGACGAGCATGTGAAGGCCCTGCGGCTTAAGATTGTTAAAAAATTTGACATGAATTGAGTGTTAAGGTCTTGACAGCTCTTTCCATATCCTATATTATATAACCATCGCAATGCGATATGTCTCCTTCGTCTAGTGGTTAGGACATCGGGTTTTCATCCCGACAACATGGGTTCAATTCCCGTAGGAGATGCTAGGACCTTCTGTTTACAGAGGGTCTTTTTTTATCCGCAAGTTAATTCAAGCTGTAGGTATAGCTTCTTCCCTTTTTTTCTCCCCGAACAACAATTCCCATGTGGCAGAGACACCAGAGCGCAAGCCGGGCTTCATCCGTCTTCACGTGCGGCTCCTTTTTTTTGATTTCAGTAAAAAAATCCGTGAAAGTAAAGATTTCGTCAAGTCCGGAAGGAATCAGGCTCACGTAGGGCTTTTTTCCGTGGAAAACATGCGTATTTTTCAATTCCTCAAGCCTTTTTCCAGTCTTTGTCCAGTTTTTTTTGAACCTGCGCCTTCCGTTTTTGGACTGGACCGCATCCTCAGTCTCCGTCCTCTCCTCTGTCATAATGATTTCGGGGACCTCCAGATAAAATTTTTTGTCCAGAAGTATGCCGCAGAGTCCCGTGAGTTCCCTGAAAATGCTGTAGATGTTCTTTTTTGTGGGACTTTTTCGTCTTCTGGTCTTTCCGTCAAGGGTCCTGGTCTCTATGTATTTTTCAGTCGCAAGTGGATAGACCACCCTGATTTTTCTTCCGTCCGCAATCAGCCCGGCAATTTTTTTGAAAGATGCGAGAGGCTTCCTGTCTGGATTTCGGTTATGGAGCCGTCGGGCGCAAGTATGTCGGCAATATAGTCGCCAACAGGGGCCTCCATTTTGCTTCCGGGGATTCCGAGCGCGTAAATTGATTTGAGGGTCCTGTGGAGGTGGGTCTCGTTCAGCGTGTTTATGATTTTGATTCCCTCCAGCAGAAAAAAAGTCAAAATTTTATACCATATCGGCATGTATTCACCTTGACTAAATCAAAATTTAGATAGAAAATGTAGATAAGTGGGGAAACGTGGGAAAAAGTGGAGAAAAATGGCATGGACATGCTGATTGGTGAGTACAGCAACACAATGGATGACAAGGGACGCATACAGTTCCCGGCCAAGCTGCGCTCTATTTTAAATCAGGATTCCCTTGTCATAACGCAGGGTCTTGACCACTGCCTCATGCTTTTTACCACGGAGGAATGGAAGATTCTCGCCGGAAAGATGGTGGGGAAGTCATCCATTTTTGACAACCAGAAGCGTCTTGTCATGCGCAGGTTCATAGCGCCGGCACAGAGTGTTGATTTTGACAAATCCGGAAGGCTGTCGATTCCCCAGAGCCTAAGGGACTATGCTTCCCTGAATCTTGGTGGCGAGTGCATCATATTTGGCATGGACAAATATATGGAACTGTGGGATGCCGCCGTGTTCAGGAAGTTTGACGAGGATTCAGCCCCGTCGGTCCAGGAGGCAATCGAGAGTATGAGGGACATACTCTTGTAGCAGGTTTGCATCGTTTGGGGAAAAGACGGTGCATTTTTAAAAATTCTGTTACCAATTCAAAAAAGAGTTGGGTGGGAAAAACAGATGTGTGGTGGGGCCAAAGTGGAAATCGTTCATACGCCGGTGCTGCTCAATGAATGTCTTGAATATCTTTCTCCGGTTGGGGAGCCGTTTGAGAAGGATGCTTTCATGGTGGACTCGACACTGGGAGAGGGTGGACACTCTTTCAATTTCCTCACAAGGTATCCGACGCTGCACATAACAGGCGTTGACGCGGACTCTGACATACAGGGCAGGGCCCGAGAACGGCTGTCTCAATTTGGGGACCGGATGGGCTTCTTCAATGGGTGGTTCAATGATTTCTACAGAAACTTCCCGGAGGGGGAGAGGCATCCCGACCTCATATTGTTTGATTTAGGAATCAGTGTCTATCACTATGAACGAAGTGGGAGGGGATTCTCTTTTCGGCATGATGAAGCACTAGATATGCGGCTCAATCCAAATGCGGGGGAAAGTGCCGAGGATGTGGTAAATACTTTGCCGGAAGCACAGCTTGCGAACATGATTTATCTTTACTCGGATGAGAAGTTTTCCCGTAGGATTGCGTCGGCAATAGTTTCAGCGCGCGAAACGGGGCGGATAAGCTCCACAAAAGCGCTTGCAGACATTATTTACAATGCTGTGCCTGCCAAATACCGGTACGGGCCGATACACCCCGCGACCAGAACATTTCAGGCCCTGCGCATCCAGGTGAATTCGGAGCTGAAGAGGCTCCCGGAAGCATTACACTACGCCTTTAACGTGCTTGCTCCTGGTGGAAAGATGGGTGTCATAACATTCCATTCGCTTGAAGACAGGATTGTGAAAAACTATTTCCGGAATCTAGGAAAGCAGTGTGTCTGCCCTCCAGAAGCTCCTGTTTGTAAATGTGGAGGTGCGCCATGTGCAGGTCTTATCACCCGCAAGCCCGTTGAACCAACTTCCGAGGAAGTAAAAAACAATCCACCTTCAAGAAGCGCAAAACTTCGTGTGGTAAGAAAAATCCGTGACGCAGATGAACTGAGGCTTTACGGAGTGGAGGCATTGTGAGTCCTAAGACTTCTTTCATTATAAAGACAGTGGCCCTGTGCATTGTGGCTCTCCTCATACCGACGATGCTGGTGGTTGACGCGGTGCAGGCAAGGAAGTATGTTGACCTGAGGGAGCAGGTCCTTGAACTTGAGGACAGGCAGGCCCAAATCATAGAAGAAAATAAAAAACTGATTACCGATATCAGCATCCTATCTTCTGCGGACAGGATTGAGACTATCGCGCAGGACTCGCTCGACATGCGAAAGGCTGAGACGGATGAGATTATCAGGGTTGAAATAAAGGATGCTCGAAAATGATGGAAAAAAGTGTGGAATCGCTCCTGACTCTGGACGAAATCATTGAGGCGACAGGCGGAATCCATGTCATGGGCCAGGTCGATGGTGAAAATGGATTCTGTTTTACTTCGGTCCATACGGACAGCCGCGACATTGTTGAAAAATCTCTTTTTGTTCCGCTGGTCGGTGAGTTCCAGGACGGACACAGGTACATTCCCCAGGCAGCTGAAAAGGGAGCGAGCGTTGTGTTCATCCGCATGTCAAACTACGAAAAAGACGGGGAGTTTTTTAAGAACATTTCCCTTGAATATCCGGACATTGTTTTTATTGCGGTGGAAAATACCATGCTCGCGCTTCAGAATGCCGCCGCAAGATATGTTGAAAAATTTCCCCACCTCATGCGTGTCGGAATCACCGGAAGCTCTGGTAAGACCACCACAAAGGAAATCCTTGTCTCCATACTCTCGCAGAAGTATTCGGTCGTCTCGAATCCGGGAAACCTGAACTCGGAGACTGGACTTCCGCTCTCTGTCTTTGGAATCAGAAAGGAACATCAGGTCGGTGTGTTCGAGATGGGCATGAACCGTCACAACGAGATGGGCGAAATCTCCGCTGTTCTTAAGCCTAGGTTCGCAATCATCACAAACATCGGGACGGCGCACATCGGAAATCTCGGGAGCCGCGAGAACATTGCAATCGAAAAGGGAAAGATTTTTGACCACTTCCATGGATTCGGGACCGCAGTAATTCCGAAAAACGATGACTTTGCCGACTTCCTTGCGGACAATGTTGAGGGAAAGGTTGTTTTCTATGGCGACGGTGAGGACCCATCTGTAAAATTTGTTGCGGACCTGGGTCTTGACGGAACCGAATTTTCTGTTGACGGAAAAAAATGTGTGCTTCCGCTTCCTGGCAAATACAATTTTGGAAACGCGCTCGGTGCAATCGCTCTTGCGAAGGTTCTGGGGCTTGATTCCGAATCAATAGTCAAGGGAATCCAGTCCATGAAGCCCATGTTCGGACGCAGCCAGGTGATAAAAGGAAAGTACACTGTGGTTCAGGACTGCTACAACGCAAACCCTGATTCAATGGAAAAATCAATAGACTTCATTTCATCAGTAACATGCAGGCCCGGACAGAAAAAAATCCTTGTGCTTGGCGACATGCTGGAGCTTGGAGAGTCTTCCGCGGATGAGCACAGAAAGGCCGGTCTACAGGCTGCAGGGGCTGGTGCGTCCATGGTGGTCTTTGTTGGTCACGAGATGAAGAACGCATTGGATTCTTTCCGTGAAAAAAACAGTTCCGCCGTCTCGCTTCATTTTGAGGGGCACTCGGATTCCGACATTGAAAGCGCCGTTGACGAAATCAGAAAAAACGCTGGCGAGGGTGACATTGTGCTGATAAAGGCATCCCGTGGAATGGGACTTGAGCGTGTCACCGAAAGACTTCTGGAGGAAAACTGATGGGCAAGGCTGTATTCAAACCCGGAACCCTTGGCGAGGACAACCGCTCCAAGAACGGTCTTTTCTTGATTTCCGTCCTTCTTCTCTGGGGTCTTGGCATTTTCACCATGCTGATTTCCACCGCCGACACAGCGGAACGGATTTTCAAGGAGCACAACAAATACTATTTCGTCACAAGGCAGATAATTTTTTCCGCAGTGGGCTTCGTATTCTTTTTCGTAAGCTCCATAGTTCCGCTGAAATTTATCCGCAAGCTGATTGGTGTTGGCGTTGTTGTCGTGCTGATTATGTGCTTCCTCCCGATTGTCGCGTTAGGACATGAGAGCCATGGAGCCACAAGATGGTTGACCATTCCGCATCTGGGACGGTTCCAGCCATCGGAATTTGCAAAACCCGCTGTGGTCCTTTTCCTTGCGAACCTTATTGACAAGTCCATGGAGAGGGGCGACTTCAACACTGGCGACAGCTGGCTCTATCCCGCAATTGGACTGATTGCCTTTACGTCCGTGATAATCCTTCAGAAGGACCTTTCGACCGCCGTACTGATTTTGACAGTCGGAATCATAATACTCTTTGTTACCGGGGCGCGTCTTGCGTGGGTCATCCCAATGGTTGTCCTTGGCGTATTCGCGATAGCAATATTCGTTGTGATGGAGCCATACCGACTCAACCGTCTGATTGCGTATCTGAATCCGGGCGAGTACACACTTTCGCTTGACTACCAGAGGAACCAGTCCAACTATGTCATTTCCGCGGGTGGATTCTGGGGAAACGGTCTTGGAACGGGCATGACATCGCTGAACATTCCGGAAATCCAGACGGACTATATTTTTTCGGGCTGGACCAATGCCATGGGTCTTGTCGGTGTGATTGCATATTTCCTTCTGCTGGGCTTCTTTTCATGGCGCGGCTATGTAATTTCAAGGGGATGCGGAAACCGTTTCGCGTCCTATGTTTCGTTCGGATGCACAACGATGATTATGGTGCAGTCCATTTTGAACGTCGGTGTCGTGAGCGGACTTTTTCCGACAACAGGAATACCGCTTCCATTTTTCTCTGCCGGCGGAACGTCATTGATTTCAAGTTTCATAATGTGCGGGCTGGTCCTCAATGCGTGCAACAGCGACCATGAGGAGAACGTCTATTCCGCAAGAAAAAAAGTTGGAGGATTCGCTACCTATGAGGGAATCGGTCAGGAATATGAGTGACGGCACTTTTTCTGATGTTCCGTTCACCATGTTCGATAATAAAATTAGAAAAAGAAATTTAAAAAAAACTGGGGGCGTTTCTGAGGTGAAATCCAAGGACAAAAAGTTTTTGATATTGAGGATATGTCTCTACGTTATTCTGGCGGTGATGGTCGTCTATGTAGTCCTGAACATGCTGGTGATTCCGTCCCTTGCCGATGTGCGCATACAGTTCAAGGGTGCCAAGACTGTCACGGCCCAGCAGCTCAACGCAAAGTTCCAGGAGATGGAGTCAACCACGTGGATGAAATTTGATTCCGAGAAGGCCGCCACGCTTTTTGGCTCCATTCCAGATGTTGAGAGCGTTACAATCGACAAGCACTTCCCGGACATGGTTGTTGTCACCATAAAGGAGCGCGAGATTGTCGCCAAGACCATAGTTGAAATCGACGGACGCTCCATGAACATGGAGATTGACAGGAACGGCGTGATTTTTGCCTCAAACAACAAGTCCTGCGAATCGGACTCATCCGTGCCGCTTGTGACGGGAATTCCGTTTGTGGAGGTCCAGAACGGTGTGCGTATGCCCGAGACCTACAGGGACCTGATGGAAAAAATCCGCAACATACGTTCGCTGAGTTCCAACTATTTTGCCTCCCTTTCGGAAATACAGGTTGTTTCCAAGGACTACGGCGGGTACGAGCTTGTACTTTTCCCGCTGCACAGCAAGGTGAGGGTTCTTGCCGACCAGAACTTGAATGAAGATACTTTAAAATATATGATGGTGGCTCTGGATATAGTGAATTCCATTCAGCCGGACGCCAACATGATAGACATCCGCTACGGTGGAGTTTCCTTTGGGGTGCGTTGATTTACGGGGGATATTTTGAGCGATATTATTGCGGGTCTCGATATAGGAACGACGTTTGTTAGATGTGTTATTGGCCAGGTAGATGACGAGGATGGCAGGCTTTCCATAATCGGGGAGTCCCAGGTTCCGTCGCCGGGTCTGGTCGAGGGAAACATTGTGAACCTGAACGCAATGTCCGAGGCAATCAGAAATGCCGTGGAGGATGCGGAGGACTGCGCGGGCATAGAGATTCGTGGCGTGTTCACAGCCATCGGTGGAAAGCAGGCCGAGGGAAGGTCCTCAACAGGCGGTGTGGCGGTGGACCCCAGCGGAAACAACCAGTGCGTGGAGATAACCGAGGAGGCGAAGGACCGTGTGCAGGAGGTTGCCCGTGCCGTGATTCATTCGATGGGCAAGGAGCTTCTCCAGTCCATACCGCAGGAGTACCGTGTTGATGGAAACCCGGTCGGTAAAAATCCAATCGACATAATGGGTGTCCGCCTGGACATATCCGTGTATTTGATTTCTGTAACAAAATCAACACTTGTAAATATAGAGAACTGTCTTGACAGGAGCCACCTTGTCCTGAACGGTCTTTTCCTAAAGACACTTATGGCGGCTCTGGCAACTATGCGCGAGGAGGAGATGGACCTTGGTTCAATCCTCATAGACATTGGCGCGGACAGTACTGATGCGCTTGTAATCTACAAGGGTGCGCCAATCTACATGACGACCATTCCTTTTGGTGGAGGCAGCGTCACAAACGACATCGCCATAGTGAAAAATCTCCCAAAGGCGGAAGCGGAGAGGCTGAAGCTGGAGTACGGAGCCTGTATGCTTGACGAGGATGAGGAATACGACGAGGTTCTGATTCCCGAAATTGGTGCCAGAAGTGCGGAGGAGACCACCAAGGGTGAGCTTTGTGATATAATCCAGCCGCGCATGGAAGAGATAATGAAGGATGTCCGCCGTGAGATTGTTCGGCATGCTGGACTCAAGGAGCTTAGCGGAAGCATAGTCCTTACCGGTGGAGGCTCCCTTTTGCCGGGCATACAGGAACTTACGCAGGATGTCTGGAACACCGACGCTGTTAGGCTTGGACAGTCCCCGGACTACGGAAGGGTGGAGGACAACGATGGCTATCTGTACCGCCGTCCCGATTTTGCCACTGCCCTTGGTCTGGTTGTCGGAAACATTTCAAGACCTGACAGGGAAAAGCCAAGAAGGGCCATTCGACGTGAGCGTTCTGATTCCGGGGTCTCAATTTTGGACAGGGCCAAGAAACTCTGGAACAAATTTTTCTAGCCATAAATTTTTTTCCGTAGGGTGGTGTAAAAAACAGACGATTTGGGATAGAATAGGGGTTACATATAGAAAATGGGTCGGGAGGAAAAAATAAAATGATGGAACTGTCTGTAGAGAAGGACGCTGGAGAAATGCTTTCTGCTCCAAGTCCAACTGTCATCAAGATAATTGGATGCGGCGGAGGTGGGTCTTCCGCTGTCAACCGCATGATTGGGGCCGGCGTGAGCGATGTGGAGTTTATTGTAATGAACACCGATATGCAGGCCCTCAGAATATCCAAGGCGCAGAGAAGGATTCCAATCGGACAGCAGCTGACCGGTGGTCTTGGAGCGGGAGGAAATCCTGATGTCGGGGAGAAGGCCGCCGAGGAAGATGTTGAGGTCATAACGAACATCGTGAGCGGAGCCAACATGGTCATAATCACTGCTGGAATGGGCGGTGGAACTGGAACCGGATCCGTGCCTGTGGTCGCCCGCATTGCCAAGGAACAGGGATGCCTTACCCTTGCTGTCGTCACCACACCTTTTGATTTTGAGGGCTCGGCCAGAAGGGAGTATGCCGCAAACGGAATCAAGAAACTGCGCGAGCATGTGGACAGCCTCATCGTAATCCCGAACCAGCAGATAATGAAGATTACAGGAAACGACAGGTCGTTCAGCTTCAAGCAGGCCTTCAAACTTTCTGATGACGTTCTTTGCCAGGGTGTAATGGGAATCACCGAGATAATCACCAAGCCGGGAGAAATTAACTGCGACTTCGCCGACATGAAGACCGTTATGAAGGACCAGGGAGAGGCCATCCTTGGTGTCGGTATTGCCGGTGGAGAAAACCGTGCGGTGGAGGCTGCCCAGAATGCAATCTACAACCCGATGCTCGAAAACAGGAGCATAGACGGTGCTTCGAACATACTTGTGAACATAACAAGCGCGGAAGACCTTGGCATGATTGAGATTGAGGAAATCATCAAGACCATATCGGCATCCGCGAATCCCAACCGGAAAGTGTTCTGGGGCCAGGTCCTTGATCCAAACATGGGCGACAAAATCAGCGTGACCGTCATAGCGACAGGATTTGAGCAGAATGGCGACGGACGTTCACTTGACGATGATGGAAGCGCTTCCCACAGCAATGTTGTCTCCATGGACACCTTCGACGAGATTATGGGCTTCAAGAACAACAAGCCGTCAAGACCCGCACCGGAGCCAAAGCCGAGCAACATACCGGTCAACCCCCAGATAATCAACGAGGAGCCGGATAGACCTTCGGGAAACTTTTTTTCGCAGCAGCAGACCGGAAACAGAAACTATTCGACAGCCGAAAACAATATTTCAATGGGCGACAAGTTTTCCATGCCAGGTGTGAACTATAATGAAACCTATCATTCCAGACCCGTGAACGAGCCACCCGCGAACATCGATTTGGGGGACAGGACCCAGCCAGCGGCATGGAGGGAACCGGCAAGAAGAACCAGAGTGCGCAGCCACAGCATTGATCTGAGAAACGACGGCCTATGAAAAAAACAGCCGGAGCCAACTGGCCGCCAATTCTTCAGGGATTCTACTCGGATCTTCTGATGGTTGAGGGCAGGGCAGAGCTATCCGCAAGCACATACTGTTTCAGCTGCGAGGAATTTCTTTTGTGGCTTGGAGAAAATTCCATACCGCTAAGGAATGTCGAGAAACAGAATCTCCTGTACTACCTGATATGGAGACGGGAACACGGAAGCTCCGATTTGACGGTATCCAAGGACATTTCCGCGTTGCGTGCGTTCGGTGCGTATCTGAAACGCCAGGGAATATGGACCGAAAACTATGCCCTGGAGATGGACAGACCAAAGGCTTCCAGAAGGCTCCCGAAGGTTCTGTCCGTTGAGCAGGTTGACGCTCTGCTTGATGTCATAGACGTTTCAAAGCCCCTCGGAATAAGGGACAGGGCACTGTTTGAGCTGATTTACAGCTGCGGACTTAGAATCAGCGAGGCCGCCGGTCTTCTGATTTCCAATGTCCATTTTGATGAATCTATAATACTTGTCCACGGAAAGGGCGATAAAGAAAGGATAGTACCTTTTGGAGATGTGGCCTCGATGTGGCTGAAAAAATGGCTTTTCGAGACAAGACCGGCCATTGTCGGGCAGAGACAGATTTCCGAGGTCTTTGTCAACTTCAGGGGGGAAGCTCTTTCAAGAAAGGGCATCTGGAAAAATTTTCAGGAGCTTGAAAAAAAGAGCGGGGTCGAGGCAAAGGTCCATACTCTTAGACATTCGTTCGCGACACACCTTCTTTCCGGGGGTGCGGATTTGCGTTCGGTGCAGGAGCTTCTTGGGCATACCGACCTGGCCACCACGCAGATTTATACGCACATAGAAGATGAGCAGCTTGAGGAATACCATGCAGGATATTTCCCTGGCCACGCTGACAAAAAAGTCGGGGACGACTTATCAGGAGGAAATGATTTATGAAGAAAGTATTGAGGACAGCATTTGTCGCCGCCGTTGTTTCAACAGCTTTGGTCTGTGTTTCCTGTGGAAATTCCTACAACGCAATCAAGCGGATGCAGAAGATGGAGGAGGGTGTCTCTTCCCCCACGACAAAGGAGGAACTCAAGGAGGCCATAGAAAAATATGACCGCCGCGCCATAGATTTAGCCACCACGCAGGCACAGGAGGGAGTCTGGTACAAGATTCTCGGGACACGCTATCTTGATGAGCAGCTTTACGGCAAGGCATACGAGGCTTTCCAGAAGGCACTTGAGTTCTACCCGAACAACGCCAACCTCTACTACTATCTTGCGGTATGCGCTGGATACGTCTCAAACAGCCAGATTGACTGGAACATCCACAACGACGGCTCTGTCGGCGAGATAAAGATGCAGTACCTTAGGGTGTCCGAGGAGTCATTCCTTCGCGCGCTTGCCATAGACCCGAAATACTACAGGGCCATGTACGGAATCGGTGTGCTTTATGTCTTTGACATGAACGAACCTGAAAAGGCCATTCCTTATCTGGAGACCTTCCTTGAGACCCAGGTGAGGGACACGGACGGAAGATTTGTACTTGCGCGCGCCTACTACGAGAATCTTGAATTTGACAAGGCCATTGCACTGTACGACGAGATTATAAAGCTGAATCCAAATGCGGAGAAAGTCAAGCAGGCCGAAGCCAACAGGACAACGGTTGAGGCCATGAAATACAGGACCGAGGCAAACAACTAATTTCTTGCGGCATCTGGTTTTTGAGGGGGAGTCCGGGCTTTTGTCTGGATTCCCCTAAATTGTTTTAAATTCTTTTTTATCCCGACACTTGACTATCAAGGCCTAAATTCAATACATTTTTTGTGTGAATCTTTTGGAACTTGCACTTTCTTCAATAGAATTTCTCACTTTCAGGGAAAAGACCCTGCTTGGGGAAAAACTGTCATCCGTGGACGAACTTTGCTCCATGGACAGGGAGACGCTTGGTGCTGCCGTGGGTCGCGCAATCAAAAACGCCACCTGGGACGGAAACAGGTGTCTGGCCATTGCGGAAAGGAGTTTTGCCATAATCGAGAGGCTTGGCATAAAGGCATACACTGCACGGGACCCGGGTTATCCGGCCATGTTTTCGCAGATGTTCGATCCGCCGTACATGGTTTTTGTCCGCGGTGAGATTGGCTGCCTTGAAAAAAGATGCGTGTCCGTAGTCGGAACAAGACGTGTCTGCCAGAAATGCGCCGAGTCCACTCTGGATTTTGCGGCTAGATGTGCGTCCGATGGATTGACAGTCGTGAGCGGATTGGCCTATGGTGTTGATACGTTCGCGCACAGGGGGGCATTGTCTTCCGGTGGACTTACGGCAGCCGTCATGCCATCTGGGATAGACACGGTTGTCCCGTATGGAAACAGGAGCCTTGCATCAAGGATTCTGGAGGGCGGAGGACTTCTTTTGAGCGAGTACCTTCCCGGAGTTCCGTCGGAGACATGGCGTTACGTAAAAAGAAACAGACTGATAGCGGCTCTGTCTTCTGTTACCGTCGTTACACAGGCTCCACCCGGCAGCGGGGCTTTGATTACGGCGGACTTTGCCCTGAACTACAACCGCTATCTGATGTTCCACAGGGACTGTTTTTGTGAGCAGGCATCGCAGTTGACCGAAAAGACTGTGGCCGCGCTCAGGATGAAAAACACAAAGACGGCTCTTGGAAAAATAGAGAATTCCTCTGAAAACTATGTGAGGGATGGCGCTCCTGTTTTCGGGAGCTATGACGAATTCATAAGGACACTTGAAGAATGTCCGGGTCCGTCAGAAAAAAAAGCCGGTCAGCCGGAATTGGCTTTTTAAAAATTGAAAAAAAATGCTATTGGGGTGTATAAATGGCAGCTAGAGCAGCTAAATCAGTAGAAACCGATGCCAGCGCGGGAACGCTTGTTGCAAAATCAAGGGGCACAAAATCTGCCAAAAGCGATGGCGGCAAAAAAACATTGGTCATAGTGGAGTCACCGGCCAAGGCGAAGACCATAGAGCACTATCTTGGAAGCGGCTACGTGGTCAAGGCGTCCATGGGACATCTTATCGACCTTCCGAAGAGCCGTCTGGCTATAGACGTGGCGAACAATTTCCAGCCCGAATATATTACGGTCCGTGGTCGCGCAAAACTTTTGAAGGAACTGCAGAAGGACGCAAAGAATTCAAAACAGATTCTGCTCGCATCCGATAACGACCGCGAGGGGGAGGCTATTGCCTGGCATCTGAACCATGCCCTTGCCGAAAAGACGGAGGCCCCAATCAACAGGATAGTCTTCAACGAGATTACTCCGCTCGCAATCAAGGAGGCCGTAAAGCATCCAGGAGAAATCGACGAGGCAAAGGTCAACGCACAGAAGGCCCGCCGTGTTCTGGACCGTCTTGTTGGCTACAACCTTAGTCCGCTCCTGTGGAAGAAAGTCAAGAACGGACTCAGCGCGGGAAGGGTCCAGTCCGTTGCCCTTAGGCTCATCTGCGAAAGGGAAAAGGAGGTCGAGGATTTTATCCCCGAGGAATATTGGACCCTTGATGCCGATTTTATGAAGGGAAAATCAAAGTTCACAGCCCAGCTGGTCCAGTACCATGGAAGCAAGCCCGAGCTTAAGAACCTTGATTCCGTGAACGCCATAATCTCCGAAATCAACAGCGCGGAATGTATTGTTGGCGAAATCAAGGAAAGCGAAAAGACCGTCCGTCCCAAGGCTCCGTTCACAACATCAAAACTACAGCAGGCCGCCGCAAACCGTCTTGGATTCACGTCAAAAAAGACAATGCAGCTTGCCCAGCAGCTCTACGAGGGCATACAGATTGGAAGCAGCCGCGTGGGTCTGATTACCTACATGCGTACTGATTCCGTCCGTATTTCACAGACCGCGATTGATGATGTCCGCGCATGGATTGGCGAGAACCACCCTGACCAGCTTCCGCCGGAAAAGATTGAGTACGCAGTTGGAAAGTCCGCCCAGGATGCCCACGAAGCCATAAGGCCGACCTACGTTAAGTACACCCCGGATTCCGTCAAGGATTATCTCAGCAGGGACCTTCTCAGGCTCTATTCAATAATTTGGGAACGCTTTGTTTCCAGCCAGATGAACAACGCAAGGACCAAGACGACCAGCGTTGACATTCTTGCGGGCGACGCAGTTTTCCGTGTGTCGGCATCAAAACTTTCGGAAAAGGGTTTCTACTCTGTGATGAAGGTTCTTTCGTCAAAGGAGGAGGTGACAGGCTCCCTTCCTTCGCTTAAGACAGGTGAAAAACTTTCGAGCGGCACATTCTACCCTGAGCAGCATTTTACGCAGGGACCGGCGAGATACACGGACGCATCCATGGTAAAGACCCTGGAGGAAAAGGGAATCGGCCGTCCATCAACATACGCGCCAATAATCTCGGTGCTCCTGGACAGATACTATGTTACACGCTCAAACAGGCAGCTTGTTCCGACCCAGCTTGGAAAGATAATCTGCCGCATTCTGGTGGATTCCTTCCCGGATGTCATAAACGAGGAATTCACGTCCAAGGTTGAGACCGACCTTGACCATGTTGAGCAGAACGAGCTTGTCTGGAACAATATGATTGACGAATTCTACAAGCCCTTCATCAACCAGGTGGACAAGGTGATGGACACACAGGAAAGCCTCAAGGGTACCCTTGACGAAAGGACGGAACAGGTCTGCGACAAATGCGGAAAGCCCATGGTCAAAAAACTTGGCCGCTTTGGATATTTCCTTGCCTGCTCTGGATTCCCGGAGTGCCACAACACAAAGAGCATACCTCTTGCAAAGTGTCCGCGTAAGGGATGCAACGGTGACATTGTTGCCAGAAAGACGAAGGGGCGCGGAAAGGAGTTCTACGGATGCACAAACTATCCGAACTGCGACTTCATTTCACACTTCAAGCCGATAGACGTGAACTGTCCAAAGTGCGGGTGGTTCCTTGTTGAAAAATTTGACAAAAAGAATGGCTCGTACAAAAGCTGCATCAACCCGGACTGCGACTATCTACATTCCGCCGCAGGAGAGGAGACAGTCGACACTGCAATGGATTTATGATTTTGCCGAAAATCTCCATGGGGATGGCCCTGTGCTGTTCCCACGGAGGTCCATGTGTCTGAAAAATCCTTGACACTTTCACAGGCTTGCGACGAGTATCTGCTTTATATTGCGAACGTCCGCACGCTTTCGGAAAACACGGTAACAGGCTACCGGGAGGATTTGAACCATCTTCTTGATTTGGTCCCGGGCGACAGTCCAATAGAAAATCTCTCGCTCATGGAGATGCGCAGCTGCGTTGGACATCTCAGCCAGAAAAAATATTCCCCCACATCCATAAACCGTTTCATAGCCGCTCTCAGGGGGCTCATGGCCTACTGCCACAAATTCGGATATATCGACACAAATCCCGCTCTGGAGCTGAAGGGCCTGAAAACACCCAAGCGTCTTCCAAAATTTATGACACAGGCCGAGGTTGACCAGCTATGTTCGGAGCCGGGAAAGACCGACATGCTCTGGGAAAAAAGGGACCGCGCCCTGTTCGAGATGCTTTATTCTTCCGGGTGCCGTGTTTCCGAAATTGTCGGACTTAAAATACAGGATCTGAGCCAGGACCTGGGTTCCGCAATCGTCACCGGAAAAGGAAAAAAGGACCGCCGCGTTTATTTTGAGAAGGACGCAAGGAAGGCTCTCGCCGAGTATCTTGAGGAAAGGGACAGGCGTTTTCCACAGTCATCCATGAAGGGTGGCTCCCCGGTCAAAAATATTTTTCTGAACAACAAGGGAACCGCTCTGACGGACAACGGAGTGCGCTACATACTTAACCGCTACACAGGCGTTGAGGGAACAAACAGACACATTTCGCCCCACGCATTCAGGCACACTTTTGCTACGGCCATGCTCTCAAATGGAGCCGACATAAGGATGGTGCAGGAGATGCTTGGACATTCCACAATCAGCACGACACAGCGCTATACACATGTCTCCACCGAACGTCTCAAGGAAATCTACGCGCAGGCATTCCCGCATTCCGGAAAAAAGGATTAAAGACCAATTTTGGGTGAATAAATTTCCATAATCCTATTGCCGATGGCCCCATGCTTTGGTATCTTTTATGGAGCGGGGATTTAAAAACGATTTTCCCCTAAAACATCAGAGGTGTTTATGTCTGAGGAAAACAAAATCAGAAGCACGACGGTCATTGCCGTAAAAAAGGATGGCCACGTCGCTATGGCTGGAGACGGACAGGTGACTGCCGGAAATACGGTGGTCAAGGGCAATGCCAAAAAGGTCCGCAGGATTTATGACGGAAAGGTTATAACAGGATTCGCAGGTTCGGTTGCGGATGCGTTCACTTTGTTCGACAAGTTTGAGGAAAAATTGAAGTCCTACAACGGGGACCTTCTTCGTTCCGCCGTGGAGCTTGCAAAACTTTGGAGGACGGAGCGTTCGATGAGCAAACTGGATGCCATGCTCCTTGTCGCCGACAAAAACAATATCCTGCTGATTTCAGGGGACGGAAATGTGATTGAGCCGGAGAACGATGTGATTGCCATTGGTTCGGGCGGAAACTATGCCTACTCTGCGGCCCTTGCATACATGGAGTCCAGCAATTATTCAGCCAAGGAGATTGCGGAAAAATCGCTTGCCATTGCGGGGCAGATTTGCATATACACCAACAGCCATGTGACTGTTGAGGAGATTTGATTTATGGAAGAAAACACAAAGTCCCTGACAGATAAAGTTTCGGGCATCCCTGACGGACTGACACCAACGGAAATTGTTTCCAGACTGGACAACTACATAATCGGACAGAACAAGGCCAAACGTTTTGTCGCAGTCGCACTAAGGAACCGGCAGAGAAGAATCAAGCTCCCGGAGGAAATCCGTGACGAGGTTGCACCAAAGAACATACTGATGATGGGTCCGACCGGTGTTGGAAAAACCGAAATCGCACGCCGCCTTGCAAAACTCTGTGGCGCACCGTTTTTGAAGGTGGAGGCAACAAAGTACACCGAGGTGGGCTATGTCGGTCGCGATGTGGAGAGCATGGTCCGTGACCTTATGGCCGTTGGATACAACATGGTCAAGGCCGAGACTCAGGAAAATCTGCGTGTAAAAGCGGAGCCAATGGTTGAGGATGAGCTTCTTGACCTTCTTCTTCCCGGCAGCTCCGGTAAAAAATCCAAAAAAAAGAAGGGCGATGCCGGTCCAAATGTCAAGGTTCTCGGAAACATTTTTGGCGACAACTCATCCCCAATCCACGGCGGTGTAATAAGGATTGGCGTTCCAATGCAGGACGGGGAGATGCAGGACCAGAGTGTGGAGCCTGAGACGACGGAGCCGGAAAACAAGTCTTCCTCCGAGGAAAACAGCAACGACATGTCCGCCACAAGGGAAAAATTCCGCATCATGCTCCGCGAGAAAAAACTTGAGGACCGCGAGGTTGACATCACCGTTCACCACCAGCCAAGAATCGGCATGGAGATGTTCAGCGGTGGAAATCCTGCGGACTTTGAGGAAGGAATCAGCGGGCTGCAGGAAATGTTCAACGGTGGACGCTCACACAAAAAGACTGTCACCGTGCGCGAGGCAAGACAGATTATAATGGCCGATGTTCTTGACCGCATAACCGACATGGACAAGGTTGCGGACGAGGCAAAGAAACGTGTCGAGCAGAGCGGAATAATTTTTATTGATGAAATCGACAAGATTGCTACAAAGGGTGGCGAGGGAGACAGACAGGCGGTCAGCCGCGAGGGTGTCCAGCGTGACATACTTCCAATCGTCGAGGGAAGCAACGTCAACACAAAATGGGGCGTGGTCAACACTACCCACATCCTTTTCATCGGTGCGGGAGCTTTTTCCGTTTCGGCACCAAGCGACCTGATTCCGGAACTTCAGGGACGTTTCCCACTCCGCGTAGAACTTGAGGCTCTTACAAAGGATGACTTCAAGCGCATACTCACCGAACCAAAGAACGCCCTTGTCAAACAGTACGAGGCCCTTCTTGGAACCGAGGGTGTGAATCTGACATTCTCCGACGACGCCATAGACCGCATGGCATTCATAGCCGAGGATGTCAATGCCAGAAGCGAAAACATTGGTGCGCGCAGACTCCACACCATAATGGAGACCGTGCTTGAGGACCTGAGTTTTTCCGCCGACCAACATGCGGGTGAGTCAATCACAATAGACCAGCCCTACGTGGACGAGCGTCTGAAGGGAATTGTGCAGGACCAGAATCTCCAGAGGTACATTCTCTAGGGCTTTGCGCAAATTTGTCTTCGCATATTGAGATTAAACTGAAATAGTGGTAGCTTTTTGTTAGGAGTTTTTTTATGGGAAAAAGAAAAAGTGGTGTGCTGCTTCACATAACATCTTTGCCGGGCACTCCCGGTATTGGAACTTTGGGCCACGAGGCGTATAGATTTGTGGACTGGCTGAAGAATGCCGGACAGACTTTGTGGCAGATTCTTCCTCTTGGACCTACGGGCTATGGGGACAGTCCCTATGCTTCGTTCTCGACCTTTGCCGGAAATCCCCTGCTGATTGACCTTGACGATTTGGTCCAGCGTGGATGGGCGAACCATTCCGACATAGAGCCGCCGGACTATATAAAATATGTTGGCCCTGTTGATTTTGGCTCGGTGGTCTGGTGGAAAACACCCGTCCTGTACAAGTGCGCTGCATATTTTATTGCGAATGCGTCACAGGCGGACCGCAAACTTTTTGAGGATTTCAAGAAGGAGCAGGCCAAGTGGCTTGACAACTTTGCGGCGTTCACAAGCATAAAGAAATTTTATGACGCGAAGGCCCAGGCTGAAAAAATCGAGGGCGAGGCTACAATGTGGAACCGCTGGTGGCCAAAGGATCTCGCATCCCATGACGAGGCGGCGGTCAAAAGCTGGTGCGAAAAGAACGCTTCCGACATTGACGAAATCAAGGCGATACAGTTCTTCTTCAACGTGCAGTGGCAGTCGCTGAGGACCTACGCAAACAACGCAGGAATACAGATTGTTGGCGACATCCCGATTTTTGTTGCCGCGGATTCTGCCGACATCTGGTCAAACCAGAGTCTGTTCCAGTTCAATACCAAGACTCTGAAACAGAAGTCATGCGCAGGAGTTCCACCGGACTATTTCAGTGCGACGGGACAGCTATGGGGAAATCCTCTCTACGACTGGGCCGCAATGAAAAAGGACGGATACGCCTGGTGGATTGACAGAATCGAAAACATGCTGCGCCTTGTTGATGTTGTCAGAATCGACCATTTCCGTGCTTTCGACGAATACTGGCAGGTCCCTTATGGCGCGGAGAATGCGATTGGCGGAAAATGGTGCAAGGGTCCTGGAATCGCTCTGTTCAAGGCAATCAAGGACAAGCTTGGAAACCTTCCAATCATTGCGGAGGACCTTGGTGTAATCACCCCGGGCGTTGAAAAACTCAGGGACACCGTTGGATTCCCCGGCATGAAGATTCTCCAGTTCGCGTTCAACGGAAACCCATGGACGGCTGAGAGTTCGGAAAACGAATATCTTCCGCACAACATCAAGAATCCGAACTGCGTAATCTACACGGGAACACACGACAACGACACAACGCTTGGACTGATTGAAAAGGGCGGCGATGGTCTCAAGAAGAACCTCTGCAACTACTACAATCTTTACGAGGGAATTGACAACATAACCGTTGCCCACGCGATGATCCGTTCAGCATTTTCTTCGATTGCCGACATCTGCATAATCCCGATGCAGGACGTTTTCACGATTGGCTCGGATGGACGCATGAACACACCTTCCACGACTGGATGCAACTGGACATGGAGAATGGACGAGGGAATGTTGAATCCGGAGGGAGGCACGGAGCTTCTTTGGTACTCAAAGATGTACGGAAGAAACCTTCCAGACGGGGACGGCACAAAGTCGGATGCTTAAAAAACTTCTGGAGCTTTATCTGACCTTCTTCAAGATTGGGTCCGTCACTTTTGGCGGCGGATATGCAATGCTTCCAATTTTGGAGAGGGAGCTTGTGGATAAAAAACACTGGGCCAGCTACGAGGATTTGCTTGACTACTACGCAATCTCGCAGGTGACTCCCGGTGTAATAGCTGTAAATGTCTCTACATTTATCGGGTACAAAATCAAAAAAGTGCCGGGCGGTATTTTTGCGACGCTTGGGCTTGTGACTCCATCAATCATAATAATCACGGTGATTGCCATGTTCATCTGCAATTTCCAGGAGATTGAGTGGGTTCGCAAGGCTCTGGCCGGAATCAATGTTGGCGTTGCGGCCCTCCTTAGCTATGCCGTTGTCAATTTCGCAAAAAAATCCATAAAAAAATGGTGGGGAATCATTTTCTATGTGGCATCCTTTGCCGCAATCTATTTTCTCAAGCTGCCTTCCGTCGTTGTGATTGTTGCGTCCGCAGTCCTTGGAATACTTGTCACGTGGTTGAGCGGTGGACTCAAGAAGGTCGAGATGAAGGAAACCAGTTCCGAATCTTCCGAACCTGCTGTGGCTGCCGAATCTGCTGATGAAAAAAAGGAGGATGCAGAAAAATGTTGACGGGATTTCTTGGACTTGTGCAGCTTTTCGGAATCTTCTTTTATGTTGGACTCTTTGCCGTTGGCGGTGGACTTGTTGCGGCCACATTCATGCAGCAGGTGCTTGTTGAAAAATATGCGGTCATATCGGCGGAAAAGTTTTACTCTATGCTTGCCATATCCGAAAGCACTCCTGGACCCATTGGCGTGAACCTTGCGACCTACTGCGGGGTGGAGCTTTTTGGACCGGTCGGCGGAATCATCACGACTTTTGGAGAGCTTCTTCCGTCGCTGATTATAATCATGCTGATTTCGCGCTTCTTTTCAAATTTCCAGAAAAAGCCCCTCGTCCAGGCTGCGTTCAATGGGCTCAGACCTGCCACGGCGGGTATGGTTCTTGTGGCCACTATAAATGTGTTTATGATTGCGCTTCTGAACACTGCCGCCTACGAGGCAACGGGAAATCTTTTGACCCTTTTCCAGTGGAAGCAGATAGTTTTCTATATAATTGCGCTTGTCCTGCTCTTCCTTGTAAAAAAAATGCACCCGGTTTTTATTGTGATTGCAGGAGCCTTGTTCGGCATCATTTTTTTGTAGCCGGGCCCATTGATTCCTAATAGTCTCCTGTCTCTTGCCTCCTGTGTTGAAAATCCAAATTTGTGCCGATAAATCAACGGAAAACCTATCGATGGGTTTTTTATGAATTTTTGGAGATTTGGCTGAATTTGGATTGTCTTAATGAAAAAAACAATGTACTCTTCTTGCATAGAACCTGCACATTTATCAAAAAGTTCATCCAAAAAGTTTTCAAAAAAATCTGTTTCCCCGTCGTGGGGAGTATTGTTTTAAAAAAAAGGTCCGTCAAATTGATTTTGTCGGCACGTGAAATATAAAAGGAGTTCAAGATGAAAATGTCCAAGGGAAGATTTTTTGTTAAACCGATTTTGGCAGCTGCTGCGCTTTGCTCAGGAATGTTTTTTCTGGGGTGCGAGATAGGACTGGGACCTGCGGTTGACACAGAAGCCCCGCGACTTTCAATTGAGTCTCCGAAAGTAAACGAAGCCGTGGCCGACACTTTTGAGCTAAAAGGCAAATGCTGGGACGACACAATGGTTTCCCACGTGGACATCGTAAAAATCAGCAGCAACGACGATGCTTCCATAGTCTACAGCAATCTTGGAAGAGTGAATGTCAACGGTGAGGAGTGGAACATACAGCTTCACTACGAGGGCAACGGAATCTACGATGTGAACGGAAGAAAAATTCCCCTGAAGGACGGAACCTGGATTGTCGAGATGGTCGCCTATGATGAAAACAGGGATGGCGTTCCCGTGGCCCGCTCGTTCGACATAGACAATACTCCGCCGGTGTTTTTGGTGTCTTCGCCGTCTTCCCTGGACAACGACCTTGGCATTGAATATGGCCGGACAGTCAAGATTTCAGGAACCATAGCGGACGCGCACAGCATTGACACGATGCAGATTCGGGTCTATGACAAGGATTTCAACGAGATAACAGACACTCTTGCCAAAACGGAGTTCACCGATATTGACAAGTCGAACACCGAGGTTGTTATCGCGTCCTATTCCACAAGTGAAAATCTGACCACCGAGGAACAGCGTCTCCAGAAAAACTATATGGCCCTTTTTGGAAGAACGGATGACAGGTTCGATGATGAGTCCAACGCTGGAACAAAGATTATAAATCTGTCAATACGGCTGAAGGACAAGGCTGACAACTGGAGCGACTACACATATATATCTTCAAACCTCAACAGACTTCTCAGGGCCGAGACATCCATAGGAGAAGGAAGCAGTCTTGATGCCGGCGACTATATGAATATAAAGGCCGGAACATATTCAAATGGAGTCCTTGATGCTGTCGGTGCGCAGAAAATTAAGGACGCCCTTGACTTCACAAATCCAGAGTACAACTCCAGTTACAAATATATATCCTACAACAACGAAAGTGGAAGAAGCCTTCTGTCTTTCCGGGTGGACCCAAATAATTCCCCGACCTACCATATTGGAGGATATGAAATTTCCAAGATAGCTCTGGCTGACCGCTCTGATCCGTCCAAGTGGGGTAAAACTACAAACCAGGCCCAGTTGGCAATAGAGCTTACAAGTGGAAAAGACAAGGTCCCCATATCGCCAAGCAAACTTTCTGCAAAAATCTACAGGGCTGAATCGGATGGAAGCCTTGTCATGGATGATGGACATCTGGTTGTGAACTACGATGGCGACACTGAAAATCCAAACAGAGGTCTGTTTACCGCTGAAGGTGGAACGCCTGTGTTTGATATAAACTCTGCCGTTGACAGGGGCATCTACTATCTTACATTCCCTGCAAACACAATGTCGTCCGGTGGTGGATACTATCTGATTGTCAATGGCGAGGATGAAAACGGAAACGAACTCGTTCCACGTGAGGGAGGGTACTGCTTCAGCATATTTGCTTCCGGAACCGCACCGTATCTGACCAGCCAGAAGAATGAAAAATGCGTCGGACTGGAAGATTTCAACAATGACAGGACTTTCCCGATTCAGTATAACGATATTGACGGAAACGTTATGCTCCACCCAATAGATGATGCCATAACATATACAGCAAAAATCTACGACGGCCACTATACGAGCGCGACACAGGCTGCGGGTGCTTCGTTGGTATCAGAAAAGGCTGTCACGGCAATCAGAACCCAGGACCTTACTCAAATTACAGCGACCCAGTATTCTGTAAACCTTACCCTTATGTCCGGCACTCTTCCGGCTGATAAAAACTATACCTGCGTGGTGGAGGCAAGGGCAAGGAATTCTGAAAACCGGAATGGCGAAATCAAATACACGTTCCTCTATTATATTGATGGAAAGAAACCTGTCATTACATTGAACAACGAGTCTGAGCTGAACGGAAAAAAGGTGAACCGCTCCAGCATTTATGTAAAACAGGAATCAGAAAACGGAAACACTGTTTACAAGTACGAGCTCCGCGGAACCGTTTCGGATGAGAATGGATCCGGGGTGTCGGAGATAAAACTGAAATTTGATGATGACGAGCCTGTTTCACCGGAGAATATTCCAGAAGTCACAAGCCCCGCTGCCGTCTGGACATACACACGTACATTTGCTCCTGGCTCTGATGGAACGCACAATATTTCAATCAAGGTAAAGGACAAGGCCAACAACGATAGCGGCTGGATTGAATATCCTGACATTGTTATTGATTTTACCCCACCGACAATAGGTATGGAGTATGTAAAATATACGGATAGTGAGGGTCCGAAAATTGTAGAGAGACCGGAAAACCTGAATACCTATTACACGAGCGACATTGAAATCAAATTCAAGGGATATGATGCGGGTGGCAGCGGAATTAACAGTAACAGCACCAGCATAGCTGTGTCTAAGAAAGAAGGCGACAATTGGGTTACACCTGCGCAGTCCACCAGCACGTGGAGTCTGACTGGAAATGAAAGAAAAATCTGTGGGGATGGAGTCTGGAAGTTTGTTGCCACGGTGGAGGACAATTCTGGACAGCGTAGCCCGGAGCTTGTTCTGACCACAACAATTGATAAAACCGCTCCAAGCATTGGCACTCTTTCTGTCATGGAGGAGAATCCTAGTGGAAATGGCTACTATACCAACGGCACTCTGCAGATTAAGATTCCATACACCGAGACTGGATCTGGTCTTGCGTCGGCTTCATATAGAATAGAGTGTTCCGATGGCAGCAATGTGCTGAGCGAAGGTGTAGCTGTGTCTGGACAGGGCGAAAACGAGGAGCTTATCATAACCACGTCCGGATTTACAAGCGAGGATGGTGGAATCAACACGCTCCATGTCACTCTCACGGACAAGGCTGGAAATCAGCGGGAAGCATCTCCACTTACCGTAAAAATCGACAGGGGAGAACCGAAGCTTGGTGTCAAGTGGTACAACATGTCCATTGGCGGCACTGCGGACGGATCAAGCCTTTCATCATACCCGGAGACCATATACTACACCGGCACATCCGAGCATCTGCTTTATGGAACAGTATCGGACGAGGGCGGCATAGAAAAACTGGAGTTCAGTGCGGGCGGAACATACGTCAATCCAACGGAGCTTTTGTTCTCAACGGACACTGTTGACCTTGGCGACAGCGATTCATTTGCCGACGCTGAATGGAAGACTTGGAATGAAGTAAAGGACAGCTCCTACAATATAAGCGCATGGAGGGCAAGATTTAAAAATCCAGGCGCAAACGGAAGACTGACTGTCAAAGCCACCGACAGGGCGGGACTTGAAACAAGCGTCAGTGATTTTGTAAATCTGCAGGGCGACAACGAAGGTCCTACCATTAACGTTCTGAATCTTCACGACGGAGACACTGTCGTTGACAGCAAGATTATTGATGAAAAATTCACTCTGCGCGGAAAATGGAGCGACAATGGCGGCTCTGGAACCAAGATTCTGAAATGGTCCATGGACGGCACAAATTATACAGACAATGGTGTCGATTCAAGCGAGAGCCATTCGGAATCACCATGGACAATAGAAATCCCAAGGACAAGTATGCCGGAGGGAACCGGAAACAAAATATATCTCAAGGCATGGGACGAACTGGGAAATGAATCCGAAGTGAAAACAATCAGCTCCCTTGTGTATGACTATACCGCACCTACGCTCACCATTTACTCGCCGGCAAATCCAAAGGAATACTACAATGCCAGCGACAATCCACTGGAAATTGTGTTCAAATCAACGGACAACATCGCTGTGGACAAAATTGAGCTTGTAAAGGTTGAGCGCAATGGAAGCGAAGTTTCAATCGAGTCCCCTGTTGGCTACACATTTACGCCGAACGCAGGAAAAACAAGCTCGGAGACCGCAAAAATCACCATTCCATGCAACGGAAATTCTGATGGAAAATGGTCGTTCAAGCTGCGCGCAAAAGACAGTTCCGAACTTTACAGCGAAATTGTTTCCCTCTCGACAACTGTTGACAGTGAAATGCCTTCCATTGACCTGACCAACGCGACTGTCGAAGGAAAAGCTCCGGACGGATGGTACTGCGGCAATATCATAAAGGTGGAGGCAAAGGCTTTGGACACGGGTGCGGGACTTTCAAAGATTCTGTACAAGGTGATTAGAAGCAACGCGGCATCCATACCCGAAAATCTTGATTCAACGGCTGGCTCCGTCTCTGTGTCTGGAATAAACACCCAGTTCAATGTCATGGCAAGCGTCACGGAGGAAAGCACTCTGTCGCCTGAGGTACACAACATTCTTCTCATGCAGGCCTTTGATTTGGCAGGAAACAAGTCCGGCCTGGTCCAGCTCCCGTTGAAAATCGACCATGCTTCGCCAACGGCCAGTGCGGGATTCTATAGGCACGATAAAAATGACAGCTCGGCGGTGAAGATTGAGGGAACCGTTATGACAAACGGAGCTCAGGGCCTCATAATCTACGGAAGCATAAGCGACAATCTCTCCGGTGCCGACAGGGTAGTTCCTATTGGTGCGGACGGAAAAGAAATAGCGGGCGCGGAACTTTATTACTCTACACAGGAGCTTCCGGCAAGCGCTGGTGGATTTGGCACTGCATTTGAAAACAGTCTCAAGCCAAAAAATGAATTGGGCGATGGCGAAATAAAGTCGTTCAAAATCAAGATACCGAAGTCCAAGCTCGAGTCAGGAAACATTTCCGCGACACTCTGGGACCTTGCAGGAAACTCCGCCAAAATCCGTATGCTCGATATTGAGAAGGACTCGGAAAATCCTGAAATCAATTTGAGATTCCCTGCCACAATTGAGGTAGGCCAGTCCGGAACTGCGACAAAGGTTAACGGCAAAATAACAATCGACGGAACCGCGTCGGACAATTCAACACTTGCGTCTGTCAAGCTTGAAAAGTCTGTCGATGGCGTGTGGACCGAAATCAAGACTCTCACTGGAATTGGCGCATACAACTGGAGCAGCGGTGAACTTGAGATGACAAAGGTTTCCGGCGACTCCATAATCATGTTCAGCGGAAGCACGTTCAATGGTTACAGCGAGGAAGTTCTGATTAGGGCAACAGCCGAGGATGCTGCTGGAAACAGGGCCTCAAAGACATTCAGGTATACAGCCGACCCGGAAAGCGACCGCCTGAAATCAGAATCAACAACATAGTTTTGAAAAACGAAAGAGGCATGATGTCCGAAACTGTTGCGGCATGGCTCCAGTCCAAGACAATCTACGGTTCAATTTCCGATGACGATGGTTCTGTCCAGAAATTTGAGTACAGGTACGGCGACGACACCGATTGGTCTGAAATCACCGTGTCTGGCGGAACATGGACTCTTGATGTCAACACTGACGGACCAAGGAGTGTATATTTCCGTGTGACGGATGCTGCCGGTTCAAAGTTTACATCGGGAGCTGCGGCCACAAGTCCAAAGCTGACGGACGGAACCAACGAGCCTGAAATCTCCTACCTGCATCTGAATGTTGACACAAAGAACCCTGATGTCGGTGAACTCTACTACCAGGTCAAGAAGAGTGGCGAATCAGAATGGGGCGAGAAGAAGAAGGACATTGCGAAGGGTCTGTTCGGTGGTGATTATGAGTATCTCCGTTTCTATCTGCACGCGGAGGATGCCAACGGAATCAGCGATGTCAAGTTCAAGGTTGACGGAAAGGGACCGAATGACGGCTATGCCTTTGATTCTTCAGCAAGCAATCTGGAAGATGGGGACTACTACAGCGAAAGCATTGATCTTGTTGGATACGAGAGCAACACCTACACAATCAACGCGATTGTAATGGACAATGCCAAAAAGGAAACCGAAAAGTCCGCGAGGTTCAATGTTGACAACGACGCGCCGGAAATCACCATACACAGCCCGGATATAGTTGTCTCGGCCTCAAGCATGAGTGGAGAAATCGACGAGCTTTCAACGCTTTACTTCGCGCTTACAAAGAATGAGCAAAATCCTTCTGCGACAGAGGAAAAACTGAATGCCGGCGATATATACACCACAACGAGCGGCGGAAAATGGATGCCGATAAATGGCCCTTGGGCTACGTTCAATGTTGTGTTCGATGGAAACCCGACCACACCGACCGTTACCCACGCGCTTATATTGAAGGAGTATTTCAGCGGTCTTGGCATGAACGTCAGCGAGGATGACGAATATGCGTACATCTATTTCCATGTGATGGCGGTGGACCCCTGTGGAAACACAAGCATTGAGACCGAGCAGATTCAGATAGACCCATGGGGAGACAAGCCGACAGTTTCCATTTCAAATCCAAAGTCAGGGAACACGCTTGGTGGAGAAATCAATGTGTCCGGAACCGCCATGGATTTGATTGGAACTCCCGCAGGTGTCAAGGCAGTCGGTCTTATGATGGATGTCAACGGCGACAAGCATTGGACCCGTGAGGACATGTTGTTTATCAACCAGAAGCATCCGGACTACACATGGTGTACTTTCGATTCCCATGGAAAGATTTATGAGACTGTGGACATCGACACCATTTTGGAAGACGAGACCTTGGATGAAGCCTCCGTTGCAAAAAAATACGCCCTGGTTGCTGATTTGGACGGAAACGGCTGGTCGTTCACAATGAACCGCAGCAGGGAATTTGATCCTGGCACTGGCGAGAAGGCAAGAAATGTGACGGTCTGGGCATTCGCAATCGACAAGGATTTCAACACAAGCGCGATAGATGTGACGGCTGCTTCCCAGAAGATGAAGAACGTCTCCTTCAAGATTGACTCCGACGCTCCACAGATTGCGAACAAGAAGCTCGTAAGGCAGGACAATTCGGATGTCGTGATGAACTACGAGGCACAGATGGCCGTAAAGGGCGCATGGTATTTTGTGGCGGACATATTTGACAACAACAATGTCTCGACAATCACCGTGGATGGAACCGCCGTGGTTGAAAACTGTGAGCCTACAAACAATTCTCCGGCCAATATGACGGTGACTGTTGAGCCTCTTGACGCGGACTACATCAGCTCAAATCCAAACATCCCGAACACCGCAAGCGGATTCAAACTCAAGATGACGGTTGGAACGAACACACCGGGCACAGTTTTTGAGGAAAGACATGAAATCACGTTCACGGAAAACAAGTCCGTAAACGCAACAACCATCCCGGATAGCGTTTTGATAAACATTGACAACAAGGCTCCTGTCCTGATCAAGTCCGGAACTGGCTACAACATTAGGGAATACGAGAGCGTCAACAAGGCAAAGATTGCCGACTACAATGGATTCTACACTTTCGGTGCGGTGGCGAAGGAGGATACCCAAAAAGTCAACGGTGTTGAAATCAACCAGACCGGAGTTGCCAGGGTTGCCTTCTATATAACACGCGACATAGGAACAGGAAGCGACAATGGAACAAGCGTGTACAAGCGTCTCTATGACCCGATGATTCGCAAAGGACAGAGTGGAAACTTCCTTGCAGACTATGCTGATGCTGGCACCACACACCAGGAGGACGGACTTTACTGGATCAAGCAGACTGTTTCAGGAAATGTTTCCAACAGCGAAAATGTAAGAATCGGCAGTATGAGTTCAAACATCCACAAGGGTGGACTTGTCAAGATAAACGGTGTAATCCACAGGATAGCGGATGTTACAAACTCCACAAAGACCATTAAACTTGGTTCGGACGGAAATCCTGATGCTGTGACTGTCGCGAACGGTACGGAAATCTATTTTGCCCTTGCGAATGTTGTTGACAATCCAATCCAGGAGGGTGACGGCGCAGGTTCCGTTGAGGACGATGGATACTGGGCGACCCCTGTGTTTGATGACGGCGACAGGATGGTGGAGACATTTGTTACGACAGGAACATCATGCAGCTGGTCCGCGAACATTGTCACAAAGAACATCGGGGACGGAAAGGCCACACTGCACTATGTTGTGTTCGACAAGGCCGGAAACTATGATTCTGCGGAAGTGCCAATATTTATTGGAAACAATCTCCCTCGCATAAGCGGTCTGACTTTCTCAACCGATGACAACGATGATGGCAAGTTTACCGGGGACGAAATCCATTCGTATAAGGGACTCTATGGTGTGGACGGCGTTAATTCAGCCATGTTCCCGAAGAACAGCACCAATGAAAATCCTGTTTCCATAGCGACAGTGCGCAACAAGATTCAGATTGTGCCTGAGGTTGTCGGAGGAAACGGCGCGCTCTCTTACACTCTGGACGTGTACGGGCGGAACAATGCGGACAATGGTTGGAGTACCACAAAAACAGGCTCTGTTGCTCTTACGGCTCTTGGAAAGAATGGAACGGAGACTGCCCAGGACATTGCCATAGACATGAGCGTTGCCCAGATAAAGAGTGCGGGAATTCAGGACGGGAACAATGAAAAGTTTAAGGTGACAATTGAGGACTCCACTCCGGGCGAAAAGATGGAAACCGACCTGTCCCTGATTCTGAACATCGCTCTTGATGATTCCACACCGCCTGTGATACGGATAAGACCGTTCTACTGGAACAGCGCGAACGACAACAGCCTCTTTGAAAACAGCACAGCGAACGGACACATAGAGCTTCCAAGTGACCTCCCGGACTCATTCACGGTTGGAGCCACCGACAAGGAGATGGACAGACAGCCAAAGGTCTCCGGAAAAATCAGAATCGAGGGTGTGGCTTGGGATGATGCCCAGCTGAAGAAAATCAATATATCGTTCCTTGGCAAAGAGGATCAGGTACTTGGAACTTATTCTGATGGAGCATGGACAAGTGCGAAACCTCTTGCGGATGACGGCTCCATTCCTTCTGATGGCTATGCGTTTGAAATCTCGTCAGATGTCACTTATGGCGACCTGTTTTACTGTGGAATAATTGATTCAATACCTTATGGCAAGGAAAAAATGTTTGTTCCACAGTTTGCAGAATATGGGCAGGTGGCAAAATGGATTGCCTATATCGATACTGCAAAAGTTTTAAGCCCTGTTGCCGGTTCCGACAAGACAATTGCTGTAAAGGCTTGGGACCGTGGAAGTCCAAACATCGCCGGATCATATTCTGGTGAAAATTATTCCACACCGGGCAACGTTCAGTCTGGTGGAAACGATGGAGCGGGAGCTGCGACAGGATTCTACGCTGTTGATGTTGTTCCGTACATAACAACGGTGACGACAAGGCTTTCCTCTCTCAAAAAACGTAATCCAAGTTTATATGCAAGAACTTCCAATGGACATTATTCTGTTGCGAGCGATGAAAGTGTAAAAATCGAGGGATTCAACCTTGATGGAGGAACTGTCGTCTTTACACCTGCAAGCGGTCCAGCCAATATTCCATATACAGCATCGGGTGTGACGATTCCGGATTCTGCCAAGTCTGGCAACGTCAGTGTAAAGGTAAACAATATTGTTTCGCTCAACAACATGAACAACAATGACAGCCGTGGTTCATACTCAAAGACCGTCAATCTGCTTGCAAACCCGACAGGTGACAAAGATATTTACGCAAATTACTACAACCGTCTGCCGAATGGTGACAACAACAACCTTCTTACGGATGACGTTTGCTTTGATGTGTGGGAGTTCAACAGCGAGGCCGCAGTGCCGATTTCAGGAAAAATTGAGCAGCCTCACATGGCAATCAATCCGGTGACAGGACAGATTGGATTTGCGTTTGTGAACGGTCCTCTGTATTTCAGCATGGGCGGTCAGTCTGACAATGGAAACACTTCCTATGATTACTGGATGGGAAGTTATGACTTCTTCACATCGGTAGGATTTACTTACGACAGCCTGGGCCATTCCTATGGTGTCGCTGCCGGAGGAGACATCAATGCTTCTGCAGCCGATAAGTTCCAGTTTATGACAAGCCGATGGGGTCATGCCAGCAGGGCACAGTCTGGTTCCTATTCCACTTCAAATTCATTGCGTCTTGAATCAATAGGCCAGAAAGATTCTGGCGGAACCAGATATTTTGATAAGCAGAGAATCAAGTCTCCAAGTCTTGCGACTTCTGTTCATGGTGATGATACAAACCTGTATCTTGCGTATTATGATGCCATGAACGATGAGATTCGATTTAAGGCGGGAAAATCATCTACCCTAAATAAGGTAAATGTGATAAAGAAAGAATCGAACACATACTGTGAGATAAAGAGTTTTGACAATACAAACAATAGATTTGCTCACATTGCGACAAATTCCCTTTCAAATGGAACTATTGTAAGAATTTATGATTCTTCAAAACAGCTCGCTGATGAGAACTATTATAAAGTCGCGGACTGGGGTGGTTCTGAAGGAAACTATTGGTTCCGACTGGAAAAAGCCACCCTGAGTGATAGTGCCGGAGTCAATTATGTAAGCTATCAGGAATTGGACCATTACCCGGCAGTTGGTGATCCTGTTAATCCAAATATAGGTGTCGGTTCCTATGTACGAAAATGCACCATCGATATAAAAACAGATGTGGACAGCTTTATTGATTATGATACTACTAATGATTCTTTCAAGTATCGCAACGATACTGTCAGCATGATTGCAGGAAGTGATACTGGACGCAAGGCCGGATGCTATGTCTCAATCGCCGCAATTCCAGGAAGTTCGGCCACGAATGATGTTGTTGTGGTTGTGTGGTATGATGAAACTGAGCGCAAACTCATGTACGGTTACAACACAAGTCCTCTGACAAACCGAAACGGACAGACTTCTGGAGCGGAATGGACTGTAAAAACAATATTCTCGGATGAACTAGAAAATGCCGGAGCGTATTGCCAGGTTGCGGTTGATGCTAATGGCGGAGTCCATATAGCGGCCTACGATGGTATAAACTGTGATTTGGTCTACGCATATCTTCCGAGCTATAATGGAGAGGCCCAGACTTGTGTTGTGGATGCAAACGGTGTTCTTGGTTCAAACATCACTCTTGATGTTGCCTTGAATTCAAACAATGTCGCTGTTCCTCGGATAGCTTACTACGCAACATCATGTATCAGACCGAAACTTGCGTATCTGTATGACACGTCTTCCGTAGCTCCGGATGGTTCTGAAAATGATGCGTTCACAGGCAAGTGGGAATGTTCTGTTATTCCAACTAATAGCAATGTAAATATGCAGAGTAACCAGTACAACAAAATGAATGTCGCCGTCTGGAAGGATGAAAACGGTGTTGTCAAGGCAAGTACGGAAGGTGTTACAACGCATACGAATACTCCAAACAGCTATAATTCTACATCCTATGGTTTTGTATATGGCAACGGAACGGAAAATGCCGTAATGGGCTACGTAATCAAGGTATCTTCCAGCTCTGATACTATAGAAACCGCCCAGATGAGATAGTTCATTCCTTATCCCCCAATTTCCCCGCTCTGTCGTTTGATTGGGCGGGGATTTTTTATGGGAAAATTTTTTTTATAAAATAAAGAAATTGTTTCCAATAAAACACTTTATGTGTTATAATTTTATAAAAAGAGTCTGTCATCCTTCGCGGACACTGGATAGGTTCGTGCAGGAGGGGGTATTTTTACTTAAAGGAGTATTCTCCATGAAAAATAATGGATCTGCATTCGGCACGAACAGGAACATAGACAGCACACTTAAGAATCTCTCCGGCCACAGGGGTGCGTCGAAATTTGCTTTTGCGATTATTCTTCTATTATATATAGTGGCAGCGGTTTTTACGGTTTTGACAACCCGAATCCCCGCTCCCGTCATGGTGTTTGGAAATCCGATTCCACCAAATATTTTCACGGGCGTGTTTTCTGCAATCTCGAACATCTGTATAGTGCTTATGGCTGTCTTTTTCAAAAAGGCCGGCTACTTCACTGCCTTGGTGATACTTGTGCTGAATTCCCCAATGATGGTTGTCAATATCATCGTAAGGCACAACTATACCAGCATCCCTGGCTTCTTTACAAATTTGTTGACCGTGGTGGCCATAACCATGATCTACATAAACAACTGCCGCATCGGAAAATACCAGCAGAGGCTTGGCGAACAGGCGGTAACGGATATGCTTACGGGGCTTCCAAACCGTTTTGCATGCACGGAGTTCATGGAGGACCTTGCCCGTCGTGGAGTTGACTTTGCCGTTGTGTCGATTGACCTGAACAATTTCAAGAGCATAAACGACATAATGGGACACGAAATTGGAGATGCCGTTTTGAACGAGGTTGCGTCCCGGTGGAAGGTTCTTGCTGATTCCCACATGTCCGGCACTCTGGATTTTGTTGCCCGGCTTGGTGGAGACGAGTTTTCTCTGATTGTCCGTGATTTCCATTCCGACACCGACATCATGGACACAATCAACTCATACAAGTACGAGCTTGAAAGAAAGCTGACCATAGAGAACTGCGACTATTTTTTGACCGCCCGCTTTGGATATGCAAAGTTCCCGGAGGATGCGGACAATGCCGTGACCCTCTTTTCCTATGCCGATTCAGCCATGCACGAGCTTAAACGCCAGAGAATCAGCAACTGTGTCCTGCATTTCACAAACTCGCTCCACAAGGATGAACTTACCCTGGAGATTGAACGCAAAATAAGGACCGCCCTTGACAACGATGCCATAATGTGCTACCTCCAGCCCCAGTACGATATGTCCCACAAGCTGCGTGGATTCGAGGCCTTTGCGCGCATGAAGGATACGGATGGTTCCTTCATAAGTCCGGCGGAGTTTATACCGGTCGCGGAAAAGACTGGCCTCATTGACCGTGTGGACATAACCGTGTTCAGACAGGCCGCTGCATTTATGGGTGAAATCCTCAAGGACAGGGACCTTGACATCACACTGAGCGTCAATATTTCTGTAAGGCACCTTCTGAAAAACAATTTCCTTGACGAGATAAAGGAAATTATGGGTGAAACCGGCATTCCGTCTGACCATCTGGAGTTTGAGATTACGGAGTCCATAATGGTTGATTCCGAGGGCAGGGCGCTTCAGTACATAAACGATGCGAAAAAGCTTGGAATAAAGGTCGCGATAGATGATTTTGGAACGGGATATTCTTCGTTGAGCTATCTCCACAAGATTCCGGCCGATCTCCTCAAGATTGACAAATCCTTCATCGATGTTATGAACAACAGCGAGTCCTCAAAGCAGTATGTCGCCACAATCATATCAATCGGGCACATACTGAATCTTGATGTAATCTCCGAGGGCGTTGAAAGCAATGAGCAGCTTGAGACTTTGCAGAAAATAGGATGCGACTACATACAGGGCTATCTCTGGGGCCGTCCAATGTCTCTTTATGATGCCGCGAAACTTGTGTCTGAAACAACATGAAAATTATATTTCTGAACGGTTGAACTGAAAGCCAATTTCCTGTAAAATTGTTTAAACCATTTTTTTGAAGAGGTTGCGAAATTGAAAATTTCTGGTTCCCGTATAATTGTTGAGTGCCTTGTGGAGCAGGGCGTGGACACTATTTTTGGTTATCCCGGTGGAGCGATTCTTAACGTCTATGACGAGCTTTATAAAAATCAGGACAGAATCCGCCACATACTGACGGCCCACGAACAGGGGGCTGCACACGCTGCGGATGGATATGCGCGTTCCACTGGAAAGGTTGGCGTGGTTTTTGCAACAAGCGGTCCAGGCGCAACAAATCTTGTCACAGGAATAGCGACCGCCTACATGGATTCGTCCCCAATTGTGGCAATCACATGCAACGTGGCTACATCACTGCTTGGAAAGGACTCGTTTCAGGAAATCGACATAACCGGCGTCACCATGCCAATCACCAAGCACAATTTTATGGTAAGAAATGTTGAGGAACTTGCGTCCGTTATCCGCGAGGCATTTGTGATTGCAAAAAGCGGAAGACCGGGACCTGTCCTTATCGACATACCAAAGGAAGTCACCGACCCCAAAAAGCTGATAGATTTTGAGCCGCTAAAAAATCCATCCGAGGCCCTCAATTTTGTTACAAAGGACAGCGAAAGTCTTAGGCGCGCACTCGACACTCCTGTTCCAGGCGATGATGAAATCAAGGCCGCTGCCGACATAATCAACGGTGCGAAGCGTCCTGTAATCTACGCTGGCGGTGGTGTAATCATTTCGGATGCGGCAAAGGAGCTTCTGGATTTTGCCAACAAGGCTGACATTCCGGTTTCACAGAGCATGATGGGTCGTTCGGCTTTTCCATCAAGCAGCCCGCTCAATCTTGGAATGGTCGGAATGCACGGAACAAAGGCGAGCAACATGGCGGTCACGGAAAGCGACCTTGTTATTGCCCTTGGAGCAAGATTTTCTGACCGTGTTATTTCCGATGCCTCACGTTTTGCCCAGAACAGCTCCGTATTCCATATTGATATTGACCCTGCTGAAATCAACAAAAACATTCCGGTCTCGGGAAGTCTCATTGGAAATGTGAGGGACGTTCTTTCAAGGCTGCTTCCGTTAATCAACAAGGCCGACCACGGCGAATGGAGAAAGACAATCGAGGAGTGGAAAAAGGTCCAGCCCAAGATGTACGATGAAAACCCGAAGGACTCAATCAACCCGAAATTTATCTGCGAGTGCATACACAGGATTGCGGGTGACGACACATTTATAACGACCGAGGTTGGCGAACACCAGCTCTGGACAGCGCAGCACTATCCATTTGAGAAGCCGCGCACATTTGTCACTTCCGGTGGACTTGGAACAATGGGATTCGGAACTGGAGCCGCAATTGGAATACAGTTTGCCAATCCCGAAAGACGTGTCGTGCATATCGCGGGTGACGGTTCCTTCAGAATGAACTGCAACGAGCTTGCGACAATCTCCCACTATGGACTTCCGCTGGTCATTGTGGTTGTCAACAACGGCACTCTCGGAAACGTGCGTCTGTGGCAGAAAGTTTTCTATGGCGAAAGATACAGCGCCACGACCCTTGACTTTGGTCCGGACTGGGTCAAACTTGCGGATGCCTATGGAATTCAGGGATTCAGGGCAACAAACGCGGAAGAATTTGAGAAAGTGTTTGCCGAGGCGTTCAAGAGTGGACGTGCGGCTATAATCGACGCAAAGGTGGACATCGATGTTCCTGTTCTCCCGATGGTTCCGGGTGGAAAGGCAATATACGAGCAGATTATGGACCTGAACTAGGGGGACCTATGGAATCTGATATTCATGAGTCGGGTGAGGATTATCTCGAGGCAATCCTCATGCTGCAGAATGAAATTGGCAGCGAGCCACGTTCTGTTGATGTCGCAAAAAAACTTGGCGTGTCCAAACCGAGTGTCAGCCGTGCGATGGGCATACTTGTGGACAGGGGATACCTGCGCATAAATGACAACGGCACTTTGCAGCTGACCGACAGGGGACGCTCCAAGGCTACCGATATCTATGAGAGGCACGTGCTTTTGACCCGCTTTTTGATGAAAATTGCCGGTGTTGGCGAGGAGCAGGCCGCCAGAAATGCCTGCAAGATTGAGCACGACATTGACGACGATGTGAAAATCGGAATACGCAGATGGATGGAAAAAAACGCTTGACAGGAAACTGATATGGAACGGAACGGTGAGACAAAGCACAGCGCGATAACGGACGACAACCACAGGGCATTGTGGAGCGGTCGTTTTGCCGAGGGACCCGATGCGGCGGCGGTTGAGTTTGAGACTTCGATATATGTTGACGAGCGCATGGCTTTCGACGACATCCACGGTTCGATAGCCCACGTCACAATGCTTGGCGAGCAGGGGATAATCTCCATGGAGGAGTCCCGGAAGATTGTTGATGGCCTTAAATCCATTGAGGCGGACCTTGCCAACGGAAGCCTTCAGGTTGACCATTCCGCGGAGGACATTCATTCGTTTGTGGAAGCCGTTCTGACCGACCGCATTGGTGAGGCCGGAAAAAAAGTCCACACAGGCCGCAGCCGCAACGACCAGATTGCGCTTGACGAGAGACTCTATCTCCGCCGTGTCGTTCCCGTCGTTCAGGACAATATACTCACGCTGATTGAAACTCTTGTAAAAATTGCGTCCGAGCATAGAAACACACTTTTGACCGGCTACACCCACATGCAGCACGCGCAGCCCGGAACTTTGGCACAGCACATAATGGCCTGGGCATCCATGCTGAAAAGGGACTGGAGCCGTCTGGAGGACAGTCTTGGAAGAATCGCCCTTTCTCCACTGGGAAGCGGTGCGCTTGAGGGAAGCACATTGCCACTGAACAGGGAGAGGACCGCCGAACTTCTTGGATTTGATGGAGTGACGGAAAATTCTTTGGACTCCGTTAGCGACAGGGACTACTGCATTGAGTTCACGTCCGACTTTGCCATGCTCCAGTCACACCTGAGCCGCATGTGCGAGGAAATTGTTCTTTGGGCGACCACGGAATTTTCATTCATCGATTTGAGCGAAAGGTGGTCAACTGGAAGCTCCATAATGCCCCAGAAAAAGAATCCTGATTTCGCCGAACTGATTCGGGGACGCACTGGAAAAGTCTATGGGGACCTTGTGAATCTTCTGACCATGGTGAAGGGTCTCCCTCTTGCCTACGACAGGGACCTGCAGGAAGACAAGGAGCCTCTGTTCGATGCCCTGGACACTGTGCAGAACAACATAACCGTATTCACCGCGATGATTTCAACGGCAAAGTGGAACACATCAAGGCTGGAGAAAAGCTGCGAGGGTGGATTCGCAAACGCAACCGACGTGGCGGAGTATCTTGTGCGCAAGGGAATGCCATTCAGGACCGCACATTCAGTTGCCGCATCCACAGTCAGGATGGCGATAGACGCGGGTCTTGAAAAAATCGAGGACCTTCCAATTTCCGACCTGAAGAAGGCGAGCGAGCTAATCTGCGAGGACATATATGAAAAAATCAGTCCACGGGCCTGCATGGAGGGACGAAGGACCACCGGTGGACCATCCCCGGAATGTACAGGAGCGCAGATTGAATCGATGAAAAAATTTTGCATGGAAAACAGAAAAATAAAATAAAACATGTTTTGGTGTTTGCAAAATTTATAATATATAGTTATAATAATAGAAGAGAAAGTTCCTTGCTGGTTTTCGGAGAGCCGGCTGTATAAAAAAAAGTGTGTCGTGTTTGAGGGTTTAACCACATTTTGAGGGGATGCGATTTTTTATGCGCAGACGGCACAAACGTATATTGACTATTGGACTGATAGTCCTCTCTTCTCTTGCCATTTTTTCTGGCTTTTTTATCATTGTCCGGGATTTGGTGAAGTCATCTGGAACTGTCAAAAAATCTGCCGCGGCAGAGTATACATCAACCATTGTAAGGAACGTTCTCTTCGTAAGCTCCAGAGGAATCGACGACCCTGTTTTTGATGCGCAAAGGTCGGGAATCCAGGAAATCTTTATGAAAGAGGGAATCGCGCTGGATGAGTTTGTGCTTGACATGGCTCTGTCCGGCAACGACTTTGAGAGGCTGATGTCCGAAACCCTTGAGCTTAAGCTGTCCTCCCAGCAAAAATTTGATGCGGTCATTGCGGGCGACGACACATCCCTTGACTTTGTTTCCTCGCACATCGACGGTCTTTTCAAGGACATACCGGTGGTCTTTCTTGGACTCACACGCATAAGGCACGCGCAGGAGGCATCCGAAAATCCATGGATGACAGGAAGCGTGAACATCCATCCCATTGGAAAAATACTTGACACTGCGATTCAGCAGAATCCAGGTGCCCGCTATGTTACGGCCATTGTTGACGGCTCCATTTCAAACGGCGGCGACGAGGAGCAGTTCTATTCCTTTGCCCTGTCATATCCGAAACTCAGGTTCGGCACAATCAAGGTCTCCACGCTCACGATGGACGAAATCCGCCAGAACCTTGGTTCGATTGATGGCGCGACCATACTGGTGTATCTTTCGGGAACGGTTGACTCGAACGGAATCCGCTATTCGGTTCCTGAAATGTCCTACCTGATTTCGCAGAACGCCCGTGTCCCTGTCTACACTGATTTTGGTGAGGCCATGGGCGGTGGATTTATTGGCGGCTCCATGATTGACAACAGAAAAAGCGGAATCCAGGCCGCCATGACCGTTGTAAAAATCCTCTCGGGTGAAAATGTGGCTTCAATTCCGCTTTTCATTGACGATGCAAATGAGTACAGGTTCGACTTTTCCGTTGCGAAAAAATTCAATCTGGATTCGGACAGTTTTCCAAGAAACGCAGAGTGGATAAACAATTTCCATGGTTTCTGGAGGACGAACTACCGGACCATAGTCTCGCTCCTCTTGATTCTGCTCGGCGGAATCCTCCTGGTTGTGGTAATGGCCATCCTTACCCTGCGCTCACGGATTATACAGAAGGAACTTAAGATTTCGCGCAAGCAGCTTGAGTTCATGGTGAGCCACGACTTTTTGACCGGGCTTCCAAAAATTCAGACGGCGCACCAGATTATCAGCGAGATGATTTGCACTGGAAACAGGTTTTCGGTGGTCAAAATCAACATAAACAATTTCAAGGGTATCAACAACGCATACACACACAGCTGCGGGGACGCGGTTCTTGCCAGGATTGCGAGTCTCCTGATGGAGCTGGACCAGAACGAATATTTTGTAGCCAGGGACGGAAGCGAGTTCATCATAATCTACAAGAACGGATATCTGAGCGAGGTCAGCAAGCATTTTGAGCATCTGCGCGTCACCTTCCTCAACATTCCGTTTGCTTATAACGGCGTCAGGTTCGACATCAACACGAAGATGGGAATATTCAATGTCCCGGTGGAGTCAACACTTTCCGACGACGATGTTCTCAGCGCGGTGAACTATGCGCTCTATGTCGCAAAGGCGGGCGGAAAATACAAGTACGTGTTCTTCACTTCGGAGATGCAGGAGAAAATCCGCAACACCCAGGAGGTCGTGAAGATTCTGGAGGAGGCCTGTGAGAACGATGGGTTCGAGGCATTCTTCCAGCCCCAGATTGATTTGGAGAGCGGTGGAATCTTTGGCTACGAGTCGCTCTGCCGTCTGAAAAACCACACAATCTCCCCGGCGCATTTTATTCCTGTGGCGGAGAACAATGGGTTCATCACGAAGATTGGCCGCATAATGACGGAAAAGGTCGTTATGCAGATGGCCGCGATGAGGGACGAGGGACTTCCGCTGCGACAGTTCGCAATCAACTATTCCGCAGGACAGATTGTCGATACTGGCTATGTGGCTTTTCTTAGGGACCTGCTTGAAAAATACGACATTCCGCCGGAGATGATTGAGATTGAGATAACCGAGAGCCTCTATCTTGGAAAGGACCAGGATTCCGCAAGTCTTTTCAGACAGCTTGAGGAGCTTGGTGTGGGCCTTGCCCTTGATGATTTTGGCACTGGATATTCGTCCATCAGCTACCTGACCTATCTTCCGGTCGGGGTGGTCAAAATCGACAAGACCATGGTGGACATCTACCTGCATGACGGAAAGGACGTTCTGATAAAAAACATAATCAACATGGTCCACAGCCTTGGAATGAAGCTGATTGCCGAGGGAATCGAGGAGGAGTGGCAGTACCAGAAGCTCAAGAACTTCAACTGCGACGTAATCCAGGGCTACTATTTCAGCAAACCCATGCGCGGCTGCGACGTAAAAAAATTTTCAGTCTAGTGTCCATTTTCTACAAAATAAAGCTAATGTTCGTGATGACAATTGACGAATGTTTTTAATTTCAATATAATAGGTCGTCACACTTAGGGAAATTGTGGCTGCTGGATTTTTGTCCGGCGGCGGCTGTTTTTCGGTGGACGGGTTCGTTGGACCCTATAAAAACTCAGGTCTATGGACCTATGGAGGAAAAACCAAGTGGTAAAAATCAGACTTAAGAGGTTCGGCACAAAGAAGCGCCCGGATTACCGTGTGGTCATCCAGGATGCACGCAAGCCACGCGATGGAGAAACTATTGAGGAAATCGGACAGTATCATCCAATCGCAGCGGAAGGCAAGCAGGTTGTTCTGAATGCGGAACGTGTGAAGTATTGGATTAGCGTCGGTGCTCAGCCAACTGACATCGTAAAGAAGCTGATGAATGCTTCGGGATTGACAGCAAAAGGCGACCCAATCACAAAATAAGCAGAGGAGTAAGCTGTGGAAAAAGACCTGATTGAATACATAGCAAAATCATTGGTCGATGATCCGTCTTCAGTCTCTGTGACAGAAACCGAAGGTGAGCGCGGTCCTGTTTTACAGTTAAGCGTAGCCCAGGGTGATATTGGGAAGGTGATTGGCAAATACGGTCGTATTGCGAAAGCTCTGCGAACTGTTTTAAGTGCAAGCGCCAACAAGGATGGCATGCACTACAGTCTGGAGATTATGGACTGATGGACGCGCTTGTTTTGGCTGGTCCGGATGTCGATTTTAGGGTCAATAGATCGTAGATGGTAGAGCAGTTTGTTGTTGGAATTGTCCGGGGTACACATGGTATTGCGGGCGAGTTTAAAGTCGAGAGCACTTCTGGCGAGTATGGGCATTTTGCCGATATGGAGGAAGTGACTTTGGTGTACGGCGAGGAAAAAAGGCAGTTCAAGGTGGAGAGCACCAGGGAGGCCGCGACCACACTGTACATGAAACTGGTTGGAATAAATACCCCTGAGGAAGCTGCAAAATTCAACAGGTGGCAGATCGTAGTTCCAAGAAAAAACGCCCATCAGTTGCAGAAGGATGAGTGGTATATCGAGGACCTGAAGGGTTGCTTGGTATGGTATAAAGACGGGGCGGCGGAAAATACCGCGACGGTCATGTCCGGGTTGGAAGATTCGGATGTGGTTGGAACAGTCACAGACGTAACGGAAGGCGGATCTGGTTATCTCGTTGAGATTTCGCTGTCCGAGGGCTGTAGATTTTTGTCCAACGATGTCAAGTACACGAAGGGCGGTTCGCCCAGAACTGTTTTTGTTCCCCTGAGCTACAGGTTTTTGGGAGACATTGACGTTGAGAACAAAAGGATGCGGCTGATGCACCTCTGGATTCTGGAGTAAGTCCATGAAATTTACTGTGCTGACCTTGTTTCCTGAGATACCGCGGGCTTTTTTTGAAAGTTCGATTATGGCCAAGGCGGTTGAGCGGGGAATTATTGCCTACGATTTGGTGAATATCAGGGATTTTGCCTTTGATAATCACAAGACTTGTGACGACGCTACGTATGGCGGTGGAGCGGGACAGCTTTTGCTTCCTGAACCATTGGGAAGAGCTTTGGACAGTGTTGAGGCGTACAGGAAGCACGTGATTTATGTCACGCCGGGCGGTCGCTCTTTCACACAGAAAAAGGCTCTCGAACTTAGCCGGAAGGACGAAATCGTTCTGGTCTGCGGAAGATATGAAGGTATCGACCAGCGGATTATTGATTTGTATGTGGACGAGGAAATCTCCATCGGGGATTATGTCATGTCCAGCGGGGAGCTTGCCGCGACGGTCATTGTGGATTCAGTCTACAGGCTTGTCGAGGGAGTAATCACCAGGGAATCATTGGACGAGGAAAGTTTCAACGGCGGTCTTCTGGAATATCCCCAGTACACTAGGCCAAGTGTGTACAAGGGCTTGGAGGTTCCCGCAGTTTTGCAGGGGGGCAACCATGAGGAAATCCGGAAGTGGCGACTCAGAAAGAGCCTGCAGAAAACCTTGCTGAACAGGCCGGACTTGATTCAGCAGGCACGTATGTCGGGTACTCTCTCGGAGGAGGCGGAAAAAATAATCGAACAGCTTGCGGAACATGCAGACTATAAAAATGACCGCAGGCAGCGACGGAAGCTTCGTTCCATACAGGAGAGGCTGAAACGCGAAACCCATAATGGAGAATAGAATGGATCTTATTAAGACTATTGAAGAGCAGCAGAAAAAAGCAGTCGTAGCCGATTTCAGAGTTGGAGATACGGTCAAGGTTTACTTTGAGATTATCGAAGGAAAGACAAAGCGTATCCAGATTTTTGAGGGCTTGGTTCTCTGCGTTAAGAATAGCGGTGTCCGTGAGACATTCACAGTCCGCAAGGTCAGCTACGGTGTTGGAGTCGAGCGTGTGTTCCCGGTCCACAGCCCACGTGTCAAGAAAGTTGAGATTGTGCGCCCAGGAAAGGTTCGCCGCGCGAAGATTTACTACATCCGCGACAAGGTTGGCAAGGCCTCCAAGATTAAGGAGCTTATCACACCAAAGGCAAAGGCCCGCGTTGCAGCTTCAAACAAGCTGGTTAACTCAGTGCCAATGAACGAGGCTGCGGAAGCACCTGCGGCCAGCAACTAGTTGCTCAATCCGGAAGACTGTGGACGCCCAAAGCCGAAGCAGTTTTCCGGTCAATTTTTTTTAGGGGACTCTTTTTTTTGTTTGTCCCGCTGGATTCCGTACATGCAAAGTCCAGTCCAGATGCAGGTAGTCCCTGTACAGAACCTGACACAAGTACCATCCTCAACAATATCCACCGGCGGCTCCGTTTTTGTCAGAGTCATTTCGGACTGCGGCGACGGAACCTATCTTGTCAGTGCCGGCGGAAACAGAATCAATGTACACAGCCAGAACCCCCTGTCCGTTGGACAGACATTTGTTGCCACTGTCGGAACGGATTCCGCCGGAACAGTAACCCTTTCGCCCGTCGCCGAGAAAACAATGGTCCAGAATCAGCCCCAAGCTTCGACCGCGGATTTTATTTATGGACAGGGCATTGCTTCCGGGGATTTAATCTACAGGGTTGTGCAGTTTATGGAGCAGAGCGGCATGAAGATAGACCGTTCGCTTATGGACAGGGCAGTGTCGATTGGAAAACGCTTTCCCGGAAAAGAAAAACTTGCGTCGGAGGCGGCTGCAATCCTGCTTTCAAAGGGCATAAACCCTAGTGACGATGACATACTTGCGCTCATGGCACTTTCGATTGGCGACTATGGCGGTGGAAAAAATCATGGACAAAATCAAGGTGCGGAGAAAGACCCGGACCAAAATGAGTCCCAAAAAAACCGGAAGCTCCAGGACGGTGGCGATTTTCTCTCCAGAATCTACCCGGACGGAACGGGCGATGGACAGGGGCTTTTGACATACATGAACCATGTTTCCGGTGGAAGGCGGCACTGGATTTTTCTTCCATACGAGTGGAAAAACAGGGACATGAATCTGGATGCCTCCGGGACAATCAGGCTTCTGGTGGACCTTGAATCAAAAAGCACGGAAAAGATTTTGCTTAACTGTAAATTAAACTCGACAAAATTTTTTTTTGTGGTATACTGTAGAGAAAGCAAAGGGGAGGAAGTTCGGTTCTTTACATTACCGCCGCTTTTGCCTTCAAGAATCAGAGATGAAGAACTGCGGCTTGGAGGGTTTCTGAGTTCCGGCATGAGCTTGGGGAATCCTGTGACTGTAACCTATTCCGACTCTGCTTGCTCCGACGGACTTTGCACTGTCGATGAAATGCCTTCGACAGTTGAAACACTTGCCTAAAAAAAAGAGAGGGGCTATTAGTACAGAAAGTCTATGACCGAGATTCGTAATCTTGCGGCGGTGGCGTTGAAATATCCTGAGAACGCTGTCGCACCGATGATTGCCGCCAAGGAAAAAGGCTTCCTTGCACACAGGATGATTACCATAGCAAAGGAAAACGGAATACCTGTTGTCGAGGATGACGTGCTGGAAAACATTCTGTCCATTCAGGACGTGGGCCAGTGCGTTCCAGAATCCACCTGGCAGGCGGTGGCGGGAATTTTCGCCTACATACAGAGTTTTTCCAAGCGATAGACGGCTTTCTGAATGTTCCCCCGGGGAGAGATTATTATGCCATTGACAAGACTGAATTGCGAGGAAATCAAGGAGGGGGTCAGCTTTTCCGCTCCAGTTTTTTTTGAGGATTCCGTGAACATGTTTCTTGCGGCAAACCATCCAGCCAAACGCTACCATGTTGTCGCCATAGAGAGATGGAAGATTCCGTTCCTGATGACGGCCGGGCACAAGAACAGCTGCGTAATTGCCACATCCTCCGGGACATCCGACGATTTTGACATTGACGACAGCTTTTCCGAGGAGGCCTAGCGTCTGATGGCGACTGTCGAAACTGGTCGTGACGGTGAAAACAGGGCTGCGGACTATCTTTTAAAAAGGGGCTACGAAATCCTTGACAGAAATTTCCGCATGGGCCGGCTTGGTGAAATCGACATAGTTGCGGCCAGGGACGGTGTGCTTGTGTTCGCCGAGGTGAAGACACTTCCGCACGGAGACCTGGAGATTCTGGGCCACGAATTAAATCAAAGGAAACGCCAAAAGATAATCAAAACAGCTAAATTTTACATCGAAAAACATCGACAATATAAATGCAGGGCAATAAGATTTGATGTCCTTGCTGTAGATGTTCCGGGACTGGAGCCGGTTCACCACATTGTAAACGCTTTTTCGGAGTAATACAGATGCCGGTTTCAAAGACCCTTTCCGCAAAGAATAAAAACAACGCCATGCGCATAAAAGAATTGCAGCAGAAAATCCAGGACGAAAACTACATCAACTTTGCCGTGGAACGTATTGCCCTTGTCGTCAGCAGGCAGATTGTGGAGAAACGAAATTCACTGCATGCCCCGGAAAAAACATACTAGAAAAAAAATCCGTAATGAAGTAAAATCTATCGCATGAGTAGAGAAAGAGATAGGCGGCAGAGAAGACGCTCCGGATCGGGTAACGGTCGCCGCCATGAAGAAAATTCACAGAGAGAATCACGGGAGTCGAGGGACACAAGGGAGCACCGTGGCAGATTCAGGTCCCATTCGGCGGTATCTCACAGCCAGATTCAGTCAGAGGACGAGGCAATCAAAAATTTCAAGACATCCAACCAGCCTGTGTGTCCTGTTTGCTCCAAGATAATAGGCGACCTTTCATCCGCATTGATGCAGAGGGGCGGTGGTTCGCCAATCCATTTTGACTGTGCCATGGAGCAGGTCGCGTCGGAGGAAAAACTTGGAGACGGCGAAAAGATTGCGTACATCGGCCAGGGAAGGTTCGGGGTGCTGAGCTATCCAAACATCAGGGACGTGAGACATTTTTCCATAAAAAAGATTATCGACTGGGAGGACCGCAACACACGTGGGGAATGGCGCAACGAAATGGCGGACCTCTATTCTCAGATAAAATAGCTTTGCAATCCTCTTGAAAAGGACTCCGATTTGTTCTATAATAGCATATCTTTGCCGGGATGGTGGAATTGGTAGACACAAGGGACTTAAAATCCCTCGGATGGTGACATCCGTGCCAGTTCGAGACTGGTTCCCGGCATGGTGGACCGCTGGATTCGGCGGTCTTTTTTTTTGACTTTAAATTGTGGCTCCACTTGCAGTGAATGGATATTTAAAGTATTTTCTATTATTATGCGTTTACGAAAAAATTTTTTTGCCCGGACATTCCGTCTGCTTGTTCTGTGTGTCCCGTTTCTGTTTTCAATGCTGCTGCCAATGTCCTGCACAAAAAGGGATAAGGACGCGGACGACGGTTCCATAAAAATATTGGCCTCATTCTATCCGCTCTACATAATGCTGATGAACATAACGGACGGCGTTCAGGGTGTGTCCATATCAATGCTCGCTCCTCCAGACACTGGATGCCTCCACGACTACCAGCTCACCACCAGGGACATGCGGGAGGTTGAGGATGCGGACATCTTTGTTGTGAACGGCCTTGGAATGGAGAATTTTCTGGACAAGGTTCTTGAGGGCAATGGTGCTTCGGAAAAAATGGTTGTCGCAAGCGGTGGATATGGAAGTGTTTCAGGCGGGAGCCTTATAGATGAAAACCCGCATCTCTGGGTCAGTGTTGATGGAGCCGTGTACCAGGTTCTGGAGATTGCCAACGGACTTTCACTTCTGGACCCCGGACATTCAGACCAGTACATGGAGAACGCGTCAAGCTATGTCGCGAAACTTCTTGACCTTTCAATAAAAATGCACGCGGGACTGGACGGTTTTGCGGGAAAGAGGATAGTCACATTCCACGAGGCCTTTCCGTATTTCGCCAGGGAATTTGGTCTGGACCTTGCTGCCGTAATCGAAAGGGAACCCGGGGAGGATCCTTCTGCCAGGGAGCTGGATGAACTTGTTTCGCTTATCAGGGACCTGCGCTCGGATGGCGGGACTGTTGCGCTTTTTGCTGAACCGCAGTATTCGTCGTCGGCGGCTGAGGTAATTGCGTCCGAGACAGGGCTTAAAGTCTGGGAGCTGGATCCATGTGTCACCGGTGAGATTGACAGGGATGCCTATATCCGGGCCATGGAAAAAAATCTGGAAGTCCTTGAGGAAGCGTTGAGGTAGAATCGCTATGTCTTGCAAAATTGGAAACGCGCACGTCTGCTGCACGAAGATTGAAAATCTTGGCGTAAAGGTGGGGAACGAGGTCATACTCTCTGGAATCAACCTTCATCTGCACTGCGGGGAACTCACTGCTGTGGTCGGAAGAAACGGGGCGGGAAAATCGACATTCATGAAGGCCCTCCTTAACACCATACCGCACACAGGGAACATTGTCTTTGAGGGCAAGCACTATGTCACCACAAAACCAAGGTTCGGCTATGTGCCCCAGTCACTTTCGGTGGAGCCTGGAAGTCCAGTCAGCGTGGAGGATTTGGTTCTCTCGTGTGTGAGCAGAAGACCGGTGTGGATGCACCACAGAAAAAAGGACCGGGAGAGGGCTGGCGATGTTCTAAGGACCACCGGCGCGGAAAATCTTCTTGGACGCAGGGTGTCTGACCTTTCTGGCGGAGAGCTGCAGCGTGTGATGCTTGCCCTTGCAATCAACCCGATTCCCGACATACTTCTTCTGGACGAGCCTGTTAGTGGAGTTGACAGGGTGGGGCTGAAATCATTCTACGATTTGGTCTCTTCGCTGAGACGCAGCTACGATGTTACAATCATTCTGGTGAGCCACGACCTTGACCTGGTTGCCAGACACGCGGACAGGGTTCTTTTTATAGACAGGGGCCGCTCGTTCACTGGCACTGTTGATGAAATCTACGGAATGAAGGAATTCACCGATGTGTTCGGGCATATAGTTTTTGACGGGGAGGATGACTAGCATGGACGCAATCTACAGTTTTATCGGGACTGTCCTTCCTTTCGACTGGCTGGGACCAACCTTTATGAAGAACGCTCTTCTTGCTGTCGTTGTCGCTGGTCCGCTTTTCGGTATGCTCGGGACCGTGGTAGTCTCGAACAGGATGGCATTTTTTTCGGACGCGATTGGCCATTCAGCCTTGACCGGGATTGCCATTGGTGTGCTTCTTGGAATCAGGGAGCCGACCGTGGCCATGGTGCTTTTTGCGCTTGCCCTTGGATTTTCAATCATAACGGTGAAGATAAAGGGAAAGTCTTCGGCGGACACCATAATCGGGGTGTTCTCGTCAACGGCTGTCGCACTTGGAATTGTGCTTCTCAGCGCGACCGGAAATTTTTCAAAGTACCAGCGCTATCTTGTGGGCGACATACTGAGCATACGTCCGCAGGAGATTTTGATGCTCCTTGTGTCGGGTGTCCTTCTTTTGGTGGTCTGGATTTTTTTCTACAACAAGATGCTCCTGACAAATCTGCATACATCTTTCGCTAAGAGCCGGGGTGTAAAGACGTTCTGGATGGAACAGGTTTTCGCCCTTCTGACCGCCGCGATTGTGACAGTCAGCATAAGGTGGACCGGACTTCTGGTGATTAACTCAATGCTCGTCCTTCCCGCAGCAGCAAGCCGCATGGTAAGCAAATCAAGCCGGAGCTATCTTTTGACGGCGGTGCTTGTTTCGTTCGTAAGCGGGATTGCGGGTCTGTGCGTTTCCTATTACATCGGTTCCGCGTCGGGGGCGACAATTGTTCTTGCAAACGCAGCCGCATTCGCCATTTGCTTTGTTGTCTCCCTGGTGCGCAAAAATTAGGGCGGCATGATAAGGATTTTACTGTGATGAAAAATATTGAGGCCATTGTTTTTGATTTGGACGGGACCCTGCTTGACACAATCGACGACCTTGCCTACTGCTGCAACGCCGCCCTTATGGAGAACGGTTTTGCGACACGGACAAGGGACGAGGTTCTGAGTTTTGTTGGAAACGGTCTTGGCGTTCTGATTGACAAGGCTGTGCCCGGTGGACGTGGGAACCCTCTCTACGAAAAAGTTTTGTATTCGATGAGAAAAATCTATTCGGAGAACTGGCACAACAGGACCAAGCCCTACGACGGAATACAAAATCTGCTTGAGGCTCTTTCCCGCAGGTCTGTGAAGGTTGGGATAGTGTCGAACAAGCCGGACGCCCAGGTGAAGGAACTTGCGGAACTGTTTTTTTCCGGCACTGTCGATGTTGGCTTCTGTGTCGGCGAGAGGGAGTCGGACGGAATCAAAAGAAAGCCTGCCCCCGATTCTCTTCTGCATGTTCTTGAAAAAATGGGCGTGGAAAAAAATCACGCGCTCTATGTCGGGGATTCTGATGTTGACATAATGACGGCCCGGAACGCAGGAGTGGAATGTGTGTCCGTCTGCTGGGGATTCAGGACAAGGGATTTTCTGATTGAAAGCGGTGCGACCGTCCTGGTGGAAAGTCCCATGGAGATTCTGAATCTTTTTACCGATTCCTATCCATTTTTGAGGGGAGACGTTGCGAGGGACCTTGATTTTTACCGCATAAGGAGCGAGGTGGCCTCAATGTGCGTGAGCGAGGAGGGGCGGACCCTTCTTGGACAGAGGGAGTGCGTCGGTGATGTGGCCGTCATAGAGGAATGGAAGTCGCTCGGTCGTGAGTGGAACAGGTACATACATTCGGACAGGGCGCAGTGTCTTTTTGGCTGGACGGCTGTGAAAAACTGTTTTTCCCTGCTCGGCGTGGATGGCGCGGGACTTTCGCAGGAGGAGATTTATTCACTTGCCGTTTTCTGCACAAACACGGACAGGGCAAAGAGGGGCATACTCGGTGCGTCTGAGGATTTGAAACTTGTGTCGCTTGAAAAAATTGCGGAGCGGATTCCAGACATGGGGCCTGCCCGCGAAAAGATTTTTTCCGTGGTGGACTCTTCGGGACAGCTGAAGGACCTTCCACAGCTTAGGGCGGTCAGGTCAAAAATTGCGTCGCTACAGAAGGAAATTGAGAGCGCGGTCCGACGTTACACAACAGACCCAAAACTTTCGGCAGCCCTGCAGTCCAATGTTCCGGCGTACAGGCAGGACAGGGAACTTCTTGCGGTCCGCTCAGACCACCGCTCGGACATAAAGGGCATAGTCCACGAGGTTAGCGCTTCGGGACAGACCGTCTTCATTGAGCCTGACGAAATTGTTTTTGCGAACAACGCTCTTGTCCAGGCTGAATTTGAATTGCAGTCCGAAATCAGAAAAATATTTTCCGAACTTACTTTTGCGCTCGGTGAATGGAGGGACGACTTTTTTTCTGCCCACGAGCTTATGCTTTCCCTTGACACATCGTATGCGGCGGCATCATGGCAGAACAGAATTGGTGGAGTGTTTGCCGAACTGTGCGATTTGGAAAAGGAACCACCGGCCATTGTTGCTGCAAGGCATCCGATTTTGGGCGACAGGGCTGTTCCAATCGACGTGCGTTTTATGGACGGAAAGAGGGTCCTGATAATCACCGGCCCGAACACTGGAGGAAAGACCGTCACCCTGAAAACTTTCGCGCTCTTTGCAATGCTGAACCAGGCTGGATTTCCGGTTCCCGCTGCCGAGGGGACAAGGCTCCCTGTTTTTTCTTCAATATTTGCGGACATTGGCGACGAGCAGTCAATCGACGAGTCTTTGAGCACATTCTCAAGCCACATGAAAAAAATGGCGACGGTCATGGACAATGCTGACAGTTCTTCGCTGGTCCTTCTTGATGAGCTTGGGAGCGGAACTGATCCACAGGAGGGAAGCGCGATTGCAATGGCGGCACTGGACACTCTGATTGAACGAAAGTCCTTTGTGCTTGTGACGACCCACCACGGAATACTCAAGAACTATGGCTACACAAATCCGTCGTGCGTGAATGCGTCCGTGGAGTTCAGCCCGGAAACAATGAGTCCGACATACCGCCTGATGATGGGCGTTCCGGGAGAGTCCCATGCCATAGACATTGCGCTAAGGTCGGGGCTCCCAAAATCCATAGTGGAAAAGGCGCGGTCCTATATCGCAAGCGAGCAGGCAGATGTGAGCACATTGATAAAGGGACTGAACCAGAAGCACATTGAGCTGGACAATCTGCACCGGATGGCAAATGAGAGCCTTTCCAAAACCGAGGAAAAAGAAATACGGCTCAGACAGCGGGAGATTGCCCTTAGGGAAAAGGAACTGAAACTCATGGAGCTTGAGAAGAGCCAGAGTTTTGAATTTCTTTCCGACGCACGGAAAAAACTTGAGAACCTTGTCCGGACTCTGCGCGAGGGTGAAATCAACAGGGAGAAGACCCTCGGAGTGAAGAATTTTATTTCCGAAATCACTGGCGGGGTTGAAAATCAGGAAAAAGAAATCAATCTTGCAGTGGAGAAAATTGAAAGCGACAGGCTGGAACTAAAAAAAGCGGAGGCGGTCTTTGCGGAAAACGGAATGAAAATCTCTTCCGGCTCTGTCCACAAAAACTCGTCCAAAAAGAAGGGAAAGAAGCGGCTTTCCAACAGCGAGGCACTTTTGTATGCTTCGGTTCCCCAGGCTGCTGAATCTGCGTCGAATGGAAATGCGGATGAAAAAAAATCCACCGTGAAAATTGAAAATCCGTCGGAGCTGCTTTTTGCGCCGGGGGTCGAGGTTTACGCGGGAAAGGAGAGGCGGCCTGGAACTTTGGTCCAGAAAAACCGGAACGGAACATGGACTGTGCTTTTTGGTTCCATGCGGATGAGCGTGAAGGAGAGCCAGCTTGTTCCTGTCAAACGTCCCGACATTCCATTGACGGCATCGGTCGTGGTGGAGACTGCGGGCGGTGCGGACAAGGAGGAGCGTCCGTGCTTTGAGCTTAGGCTTCTTGGCATGAGGCAGGACGAGGCGATGAGGGCATTGGAGCGTCAGCTTGATCTGTGCCTGATTTACAATTTCCGTTCGTTCAGCATAGTCCATGGAAAGGGACAGGGCATTCTGCAGCAGTCGGTCCAGGACTATCTTTCGCACTATCCTGGGGTAAAGGACTTCCGTTTTGCTCCGCCTGAGGATGGTGGAAGCGGAAAAACCTATGTGACTCTCTACTAAAATCTGAAAAAAATTGGAGGAAAAATGTTTAGCGACACACATTTTCATTTTAAGGCACTCTGCGATTCAAGTCCATCTTGCGGGGCGGACACTCTTGAAAAATATGCGGCGATGGACCCTTTTTTTGCGATGGACATAGGAACACGCAGCTGGGACCTCCAGGAGCGGATGGATTTTTATAAGGAGTGTCTGAATCTGGTGGACGGAGAGAAAAAATCCACCGTGGAAAATTTTTTTTATTTCAGTGCGGGAATCTGGCCAACTGTTGATGAAATCAAGAACAGAAAGGAGTGCATACCCGTCTTTGAAAAACAGATTGCCGATTTTCTGTCTGTCACTGAAAACAAAAGGCGGCTTGTGGCAATCGGGGAGTGCGGGCTTGACCACCACTGGAATCCATCGAACCCGGACGCAAGAAACGAGAGCGATTTTTCCGAGGAAATCTACAGGGGCGAGCGGGAGCTTTTTTTGATGCAGCTGGAGATTGCAAAAAGGATGTCACTTCCTGTCATCATCCATTCAAGGGACGCATTTTCCGAAACCCTTTCATGTCTTGATGAGGCTGGCTGGCACAATGGCATAATCCATTGCTACTCCTATGGAATTGACGAGGCTCGGCAGTTTTTGGACAGGGGATGGTACATCGCTTTTGGTGGCGGGACCACGTACACAAAAAAGTCTCGCATGGAGGAGATGGCACGTCTTTTGAACTTTGTTCCATCCGACCGCATTCTTCTGGAGACGGACGCTCCATATCTTTCGCCGGTTCCGCTCAGGGGCAAAATCAACACGCCGCTCAACATTCCGCTTACATACAAGTTTATCGCGGAGCAGCGCGGGATTGTCGTGGAGGAGCTTTGTTCCATTGTGGATGAAAATATCTCAAATCTTTTTGCATTGCCCGCAAGGTAGATTTGAATCTTGAAAAATACTTGCATAAATGGTATGGTGTAGATTATGTATACGTTTTTATTTGCTTGCATTCCGGTCTTTATTCTTCTGTACTGCACCGCGAATGGCAGATTTAATTGGAAGTCGTTCATTCCGCCTCTGGCTTTTGGATTTTTGGTTGCGTTTGCCTTCTATATTGGCAAAAAGTTTATGGTCTTCAATCGCTATGTTTGGACAACGAATTCCGTAGCGGCGATTATGAACATAGTCATTTTTGAGGTGGCCCTTCCTCTGCTTGCATGTCTTCTTGTCTTTGTGATTTTTGACCGCTCCAAAATGGAGTACAAGGCCGAGTCGATTGCACCCTTGATTATGACTTTCTTCACGGTGATGGTTCCTTTCAATGTTCTGAATGGCGATGACCGTCTCTCCGTGTTCATGATTTATGCGAAGCCGCTTTTGTTTGCGGGAATGTCCGTGCTTTTGTCCGTGTTCGCTTCCACGGCTGTTGATTTTTTCAGAAAAAAGAATGTTCCGCTGGGAATAGTCTTTGTTTTGCTTGCCGTGGCAATAATTTTTGTTCCGGCGGTGGTTGAGGCATCCTGGTACTACAGTGGCTCCTTCTTCTATGTGATTGTGGCGGCAGTTTTTGCGGTGGTTTCCGTTGCTGTATACATTGCGAGAGGAATAATAGTCGCGGCCCTGGATAAAAAGAAGTCGTGACAAAAAATATTGATGAAAATGAAAAGGACCTGCTGCCAAAAACAACAGGCCCTTTTTTTATGTGTTGTCAATTGTGTTTTTTACTTGTTGCGGACTACGCGGAAACCTGTGTCCTTGCTGCGGGTGCTCGGATAGTCGGCCATTTTGTTACTGCCTCCTGTAACCTGCATAAACCATCCGCTGTTTCCCTGAAGGCGTGTTGTATAGCCGACATAGTTTTTGGGACCTTCCTCACCACCGTCAAATCCGTAGACAGAACCTCCACGTGCTACACGGCGGTATTCCGGCTGGACGTATCCGTACACGAGGGTATCCTCCCACTCCCCTGGGATTTCTCCCAATATATCCCTCTGATAGGATTTTGTCTTGACTTTTCCGCCCTTCCAGTACGATCCTGTGTCGGGACCTGTGGCCGGAACGTAGCTCTCAATTGCCGTTGACAAGTATCTAGCACTATACCAGAAGTGTACAAATTCTGTCGGCTCCGGCATACTGCAAGAGTACCAGTCCCAGCACCATTCCTGTACGTTTCCTTGCATGTCATAGAGTCCTATGGAATTCGGTTTTTTGCCCTTTACCTCGTGGGCCTTGATTCCGCACTTCTGAAGCATCTCGTCGTTACCTAGGCCTCCAAAATGCAATTCTTCTGCTTCTTCGTCCGAAAGGTTCTTAGTGCTGTTAGTCCACATCCATGCGGACTCGTCCTTTTTTGCGTTTATTTCTCTCTCAAACTCATTGAAACGTTCCCAGTCAAAGTTTTCTCCGTATTCGCCGTTTTCATGTTTCAGCGGATTGCTCTCAGGGTTTTTGTCCGGAAGTCCTCCGTTCCCTCCGACCGCGGCATACTCCCATTCCGCTTCCGTGGGCAGCCTGTAGCCGTCGGCCTGGGTGTTGAACGTGATGCTCTCCCATGGATCCGTGTAAACATCCTTAACCTCTATACTGAGCTCTCCGTATTCATTGTAAGTTCTTTCTTCGTAAACAGAAAGGCAGGTGGAATCGCTCACATTCACTCCGTATTTTCCGCCTTCCTCGTATACGTTCGGCCACTTCTTCGGGTCGGTGGTTCCTGCCACGCTGTAGCACGGTGTGAGTCCCTCTGCGATGCTCCTAAGGTTGCAGTAGAGGATGGCATCGTACCAGCTTACGTTGTAGACAGGGTAATTGTTTCCTTTTCCCCACCTGCTTTCGGGACCGATTTTCCCGGTGGCCATCGTCCAGTGGTCATAGTCGAACTCGCCGTCTTCATTCAGCGCATATTTTTTGTACTGGTATGACACTTCGGGAATGCAGTATTTAGCATACTCAGCCTGTGTAAGCTCGTGGTCGCATATATAGAAATCTCCGATATTGATGGAGCGTCCCTTGACGAATGTAGCTGAGAAGGCTTTGCTGCCGTTTATCTTCGCGCCTTTGACCAGAACGAAGTCATCAGGGACTGCGGATTTTGCAGGTGTGGCTGTTGTGGTCGTGGTTCCTGCTGTGGCGGTTGTTCCTGCATCCTGTGTTGCCGGTGGATTTTCAAGAGCGTCCAGCTTTGCCTGTGCATACGCAAGTTTTTCGGATGCCCCCGGATATGTCTTTGCGTCCTTGAACGAGGAGAT
>CACZPR010000017.1 GCA_902783155.1 uncultured Spirochaetaceae bacterium | reverse complement strand
GAATTTCCGGTTCCGTATACATTGTACGCCGTAAATCCATAGCCTGTTGTCGTGGCTTCCTTTTCGCTCAGGAGGAAAATCTTGTCCTTTGTGGTGCCGCAGGCATAGCTAGTTGCTTGAGTCAAGTTTCCTCCTGCATCCGTGGTGCTGGCCGCGCTGTTGTCCACATCCGTTTCATCAATCATCGATTTTTCTGAATCCGTGAACGCCGTATTCCAGAACGTGTCGTTAAGGTACTCGCGGATTTCCGAGTTTGCGTAATCGTTTGAGCTTGCCGCATACCTGTGGTTGACAAGGATGTTCTCCGCAAGCAGGAGCCTCTTTCCGCTGTAGTTGTCCGTAAGCACGCGCCACTTTATCGGCTCCACCTTGAAGTATTTGTAGCTGTTAGCACTGTTCTGCGCCACGGTCGTTCCATCGGAATACTTGTAGCTACTACCAAAGGCGGTCTCCTTTATCTTCGCATACCAAGCCCCGTCGCTTCCTTTGTAATAGGTATACGCTCCCACAACCACGGATTTTGTCTCGTCAACAGTGACAGAATCAGCCTTGACGGTCTGTGGCCAGTCACCGAATTTCGCGTAGGTCCAAGCAGTTCCGGCGGTACCGGTCGTTCCTGCATCGAGAATAGTGTAAGGGGTTCCAGTGAACGAAAGAGAAATTTCAGGCGAGAAACTTGCGCTCACAGTCACGTTGCTTTCCGGCATGACAAATGTGTATTTTGTTCCGGCTGTGACGGCTGTAGTCTCGACGCCGTTGTTGGAGGCATCCTTTACGGAAACCGAACCAAACTGGTAGCCTGCATTTGCGGCAAGTGTCAGGGTTACGGTCTGCCCCTTTTGTGCAGTCTGCCTGTCGGCACTCACACTTCCATTTTCAATGCCTGTTGAAATGCCCACGGTATAGCTCGTTGGCGTCGGCTCCACCTGGGTCTTGCATCCTGTGAACCCCAGAAGCACCACCGCCCCAAGGACAAGTCCAAGCTTAACAATTCTTTTCATGCTTTTCCTCCGAAAAAGTTTTTTAAAACGAAAAACCCGGAACCCTTCGCGAACGAAAAATTCCGGGCATGGTTACAGTGAGACAGTTGAGAGAGTTTTCTCATCATGGATGCAGCGTCAAGAGAGTTTTGCATTATTTTATCTGAAAACTTTTTCAACATGTTTTTATTTTAAGCCAGGTTTTGCCTGCGGTCAAGGGGAAAAGCCTAGTAATTCTCCGCCAGCACCTGGAAATAGCTCTGCGGATGGTTGCACACAGGACAAACCTCCGGGGCCTTTTTTCCCACGCAGATGTGTCCACAGTTGGAGCACTGCCAGATTACGTCCCCGTCCTTCGAGAAAACAAGGTCCCCCTCGACATTGGCAAGCAGCTTCCTATATCTTTCCTCATGCTTTTTTTCAATCTCGGCGACCCCCTCGAACATTTCGGCAATCTTGTCGAATCCTTCCTCGCGGGCAACCTTTGCAAAAGACGGATACATCTCGGTCCACTCGTGATTTTCTCCATCAGCCGCAGCCTTCAGATTTTCAGCCGTGGAGCCAATCCCCTGCAAAAGTTTGAACCAGAGCTTGGCATGTTCCTTTTCGTTTGCTGCGGTCTCCTCAAAAATAGCGGCAATCTGGTTGAATCCATCCTTCTTTGCCTTGGACGCAAAATAAGTATACTTGTTCCTTGCCTCCGACTCACCCGCAAAAGCGGCCTGCAAATTTTTTTCAGTCTTTGAACCCTTCAGTTCCATGGTATTCTCCTATCCTTCTATTAAATTTGGCACAGGTTTTCAGCCTTCCGCCACAACCTGCTCGTTCTTCGCAATCTTTTCGGCACGGTCCTTCGCACTCTGTATCGCCTGCTGCCTAAGTTTTTCAGCCGCCTTGGATTCTTCCAGCTCCTTGCCCGCAGTTATAAACATCCTTTGGAGCATGGTCTCCGTCCTTGTGCTTATAATCTGGTAAATCTTTCCGGACACCTTTATAAAATTGTCCCCGTCCAAACCAAGCGAACCGTCGTTCTTGTTGAACACAAAAACATTCAGCCGCCCATCCTCGCCAAGCTCCCGCTGAATCAAAAGCATACCGTTGGTCTGAATATGTACTCCGTCAATCACAAGCATCATGCCCTGGATTTTGGTGTAAAGAGGAAGCTCCCCATCATCGAACATGCACGAAAAATGGTTCAAACTTATGTCGCAGATTTTACCACGGAAATACTTACCGTCCTTGGCAAAAGAAACCTCGCTCGCCCCGGAACAGATTGCACGTATGGCCTTCCGTCTTCCCTGTGCCTGGTTGGCCTTCATCACGCTGTCAATCAGGGGGAAATTTTTTTTCTGCTGGAACTCAAGGCCTATGCACCCGCACTGTATGCCCACATCAAAAAGATAGAATTTCTCCATCTTCTTGCGCTCCTCGTCGCTCCTGGATTTTGCGTAAAGCACACCGAACAGGGCATTGTCCCCATGCTCCCTCTGCATCCTGTAAATAAACTTCTGCCACTCAATTCCCTCAATCTTCGCGTCCACATAAAAGAAAAAAATCGACCGGGGAAACATGCTGATAATCTGCTCAACCTTTCGGTCCATCGGACAGTAGCGGTCGTCGTTTACAATATAAGCCTCGTAGCCATGGGTCATATATTCTTCCATATAGGTTTCGGGCAAAAGGGTCAAATCGGGAGCAACAAAAAAGGTTTTTCTTCCGACAATAGTACTGTCATTCAAGTCCATAAAAATTTATTCCTCCCACAAAAAGAGCGTCCATTCACAATTTTATGCCCCATTTAAACATTTGTCAAAGAAAATTTGGAGAAATTGGACAAAATTAAGAAAAATCAATATTTTTTGGGGGAAGTCTCCCCTACGTTCGGGCCTTGCGTCCCTCACTACCCAGAAATTGCCTTTGTCAATTTCTGGCAACAACCCATATTTTTGAGGGGGGGAAAGTCTTCCCTACGTTCGGGCCTTGCGTCCCTCACTACCCAGAAATTGCCAAAGCAATTTCTGGCAACAACCCATATTTTTGAGGGGAAAGCCTTCCCCTCGCTCCAAACCTCCGGTTTTCCGCTACCCCTTCTGCGGGATAAAACCCATTTTCCCGGCTGCCGCGCACCCTTTTCCATGCCCGCAACGCCCAATCAAGATATTGCAGCAACCGCCTGCCCGCGACAAAATCCAGAACAAAAAAAAATTTGCCTTTTCCACATGTTTTTTACTATATTATTATCCAAGAGACTAAATGTTTTAGAGGCAGAAAATGGCAAAATATCAGTTCCAGACGGAAGTAAACCAGCTTTTGAAGCTGATTATCCACTCAATGTATTCAAACAAGGACATCTTTTTGAGGGAGATTGTCTCCAACGCATCGGACGCGCTTGACAAGCTCAAATATCTTACGGTCAGCGACGACAAATTCAAGGCACTGACGTTCAATCCGAGAATCGACATCACATTTGACGACTCAAAGCAGATTCTCACGGTCCAGGACTGCGGAATCGGTATGGACGACAAGGATTTGACCGACAACCTTGGTACAATCGCACGTTCGGGAACCAAGGCGTTCATCGAAAAACTTTCGGCAAGCGGAAACGCAAACTCGGACCTAATCGGACAGTTCGGTGTCGGATTCTACAGCGCGTTCATGGCTGCAGGCAGAATTGACGTTTACACAAGAAAGGCCGGCGGTGACGGAAAGGCATGGCACTGGACAAGCGACGGAACCAATGCTTATGAAATCGACGAGCTTGACACGGCATCGGATGCTGCAAAGCTCTACGGATTTGACAAGGCTGAAACAGTCGGCTCCGCAATCGAAATCCACCTGAACGACGAGAGCAAGGACTACGCCTCCAGATGGAAGATTGACGAGCTGATAAAAAAATACTCCAACCACATCGCATTCCCTATCTACCTGCACTACACACAGAACAAGTACGACAAGGACGGAAAGGCAGAGGGAACCGAAAACAAAGTGGAGCAGGTCAACTCCGCAAGCGCACTCTGGAAGAAAAACAAGAGCGAGCTTAAGCCGGAAGACTACAACGATTTCTACAAGACAATCAGCCACGACGGAACCGACCCGCTCATGTACACGCACGTCCACGCGGAAGGAACCCAGGAGTACACAACCCTCTTCTATGTTCCTCAGGTTGCGCCGTTCGACATGTACCAGGCGGACTACAAGAGCGGAGTGAAACTTTATGTAAAGCGCGTTTTCATCACCGACGACGACAGGGAGCTTTTGCCTGCATACCTCCGTTTTGTGCGCGGTATAATCGACTCGGAGGACCTTCCTTTGAACGTGAGCCGCGAAATCCTCCAGCAGAACAGGATTCTTGAGACAATCAAGACATCTTCCGTCAAAAAACTTCTTGCCGAATTCAAAAAGCTCGGAGAGGAAGCTGACAAGGCTCGTCTTTCAGAAAATCCGACCGACGAAGAGAAGGCGACAATCGAAAAATGGAATAAATTTGTCCGCTCATACAACAGGCCGCTCAAGGAAGGACTTTATTCCGATTTTGGAAACCGCGACGAAATTGCAGACATCATCCGCTTCAAGAGCACCGACCCGGCAGGAACCGGCGACGACAAGTGGACCAGCTTTGCCGACTATGTTCAGCGCATGAAGGACGAGCAGAAGGCAATCTACTATATAACTGGCACTGACGAAAAGAACCTGCGCGAATCCCCGCTCCTTGAGGCATACAAAAAGAAGGGCTTCGAGGTTCTGATTATGGCCGACGAGATTGACGACATAGTGATTCCGTCATACGGCAAGTACAAGGACTTTGAGCTTAAGGCTGTCAACCGTGCGGGAAGCGATGACGAGCTGGGTGTGGACAAGGACGAGGCAAAGAAAAAGGAGGAGGCGTTCAAGCCTGTCCAGGAGAAAATCAAAAAGTCTCTTGGCGACAGGGTGAAGGATGTAGTCCTGAGCAAGCGTCTTTCGGACAGTCCGGCATGCATTGTCATCGATGAAAACGATCCTTCACTCCAGATGGAGCGCATGATGAAGGCAATGGGACAGGGAAACGCAAGCTTCGTAAAACCGATTCTTGAAATCAACGGAGACCACCCGCTTGTCAAAAAACTTGAGGGCGACGTAGCGGAGGAAACCGTCAACCAGATTAGCGAAGTCCTTCTTGACCAGTCGCTTTTGATTGACGGCGCGGAACTCAAGGACCCGAACGAATTCGTAAAGGCAATCAACGCGCTTTTGACAAAATAAAAACACACAAAGGGACTGTCCGAAAATGGATGGTCCCTTTTTCATTGCATGTCGTTGACGCTCAAATATTCACTGTGTTAAAATGTGGTATGAATTTTTTTTATAAAAGTAGAACAAAAACACTCACGTCTTTGGGCATAATCTGCATATTGATTTCCGCGACATTTTTTTCTTGCGACAACCTTTTTAATGGAAAAGAACTTAGGGACCAGATAGAAAACGAAGTCAATTACGCCAACTCCCCCTACTACACAATCCGGGTGGAGAACAAAAACAACCGGGGAACAATCGTAAAACCCGCGTCGGGTGAAACTGATAAAAAAGTCACTGATATTTTTGAAATCAAATTCGACACGAACAACGCGCACGAGTTTTTACGCTGGGAAGCTGACTCCTCCGAACTGCCCGCAAACGAAAGCATTTACGACTACATTTCATTTGAGGACATAACGGCATCCGAAACGAGGGTCACATTCAAAAAAGCCCTCAATAAAATCATCATACGTCCTGTCGTAACGGCCCGTCCCCAAATCATCTCGTGGACACCGATTCTTTCTGAGAATTTCACGCGCAAGGACACTACAATCCAGGCCATATTCGACCATGAGATGGATAAATCTTCCATATATTACAGCGACGATGAGATTTCCGATTTGGAAAATCTTCCGGTCACAAGACTTCTTACCACAACTGATGGCGGGGTGGAGCGAACTTACGGCTACGAGAAGGACGGGGAGATTTTTTACAAGGGCATCTCAATCATCAACAACAAGACGAAGGAAAATCTGGCTGCTTATTTTAATCCCCCAGTTTTCGAGGGACCAAACACGCTTTCCATCACCACGATAGCCGACAAGCACAATCTCTTTGACGACTACACACAGGTTCTTGTGACGCTGGACCAAAATTTTTGCTACATCGCGCAGGTTGATGAGACAAGGACAAAGCCCGTCGTAATGTCGGAAAGCAAAAAATGGATTTACCAGGTGAATGATGAAATTGATGACGAGCTACCGGAAGTGGAAAACATTTCTGTTGCGACAACAAGGGAGACTCTTGAAATTTCCGCAACGGAGCCGGACCTGAGCCTTAACGGAATAGGATCAATAAAAGTTCTTCCAGTCAACAACAAGCTGATTCTGGACCTGAAGACGCATGACAGAATTAGCGGCATGGCGACACAGTTCAAGATGACGCTCCAGAGAATTGCGGATGAAAACTACAATCCGGTAAACGAAAATGCAGTCACAAGGATTCTGGAATACAAATACAATACCTTGCTCGATGGATTTTTCAAAAACACAATCGATTTGAGCGACATGAATCTCCCGGATGGAGTCTACGCACTTGGCTTCCGCTTCTACGACAAAAGCGCAACCACCCTAGTCTACCCCGCACAAGCTGACGGAAAATATTATTTTGTAAAAAACAACGCAAGTTTTGTTCCTGTGAAAGGAGCGACAATCACAGGTCCGATTCTAGGGCCAGAAGATTACCAGAACAGGAACACAAATTCAAATGTATTCATAACCCCTCGCACGGTGGAAATCAGAGACCTTCTTGTATGCGACCATGAGGTGACTCAGGCAGAATACGAAACCTACTGTAGATACAACACAACAAGTCCAACAGAGGAATTCGGCAAAGGTGCAAACTATCCCGCGTACTTTGTAAGCTGGTACGACGCAATTGTTTATTGCAACCTACGATCAATAGCGGAAGGATTCACTCCTGTTTATTCAATAAGCGGTGAGACTGACCCGAGAAAATGGGAAGGAATTCTTGAGACTGACGGCAAATACTGCTGTTCGTATAGTTACAGTCCTGAAAGCAGCTCTTCTGCCAATAATGGCCCCGAACATAATAACTCACAATGGGATGCGATGCACTTTGACACTTCCGCAAACGGATACCGTCTGCCCACAGAAGCCGAATGGGAATACATAGCACGAGGCGGAAACGGACTAACTGGAGAGCAGACTGTATATAGCGGAAGTAACAGACTTGATGAAGTAACACATTGTGTTACATACGAACAAGGCTCCGATGGAAAAGCCCATTATCAATATTCCAATCATAACGGCGGCAGATCCTATGAAATAAGAGGCAAAAAACCAAACAGTCTTGGAATATATGATATGACAGGCAATGTAAACGAATGGTGTTGGGACTGGTACAATACAATTAGACGAGATACTCCATCAGAAGGACCAGACACCCCTGGATATTATAATGGAGGAACTCTCAAACGCTGTGTCCGTAGTGCTAGCTGGCATAGTTTGAACTTACGTAGCAATCTAAATTTTCGTCATGCAAGTACCTCATCAACCATGTGGAAAGACCAGGGTTTCCGCGTAGTCCGCAACTGGTAATGGAATAATTTTCAACTTTTAAACACAAATTCCATTTTTTGTTATATACTTTTTGTCAGAGGAGGTATTTTATGTATGCAAGTCCAACAACAAAACAAGAGGTGATTCAATATCTTGACGAAATGAATGAAGAAAATACCGTCCGTGTACTTTTGTATGTAAAAGCTCTGGCAGAAAAGAAAAAATCTCCTTACGGAAAATTTAGAACCGCAGAAGAGTATGAAAACGCCAAGAAACTTTGGAACGAGTTTGAGTCTCTATGCCAACCTTCAAGTCTGCCCGAGAACTATGACCAATTCCAATGATTTTAAAAATTCTTCCGTTCCCATTTTACGGCCAGAAGAGTTTATCAACATGATAAAAGAGCGGTAGCAAAAAAAATTAGGACTATTCTTGAATAGTTTCGTAGAAAAATCATTGCATGACGAAATCAATTCAATGCACTTGGCTTTTTAGGGATGTCCATCCACAAGAAACAACTAGCCTTTTAAACCAAAATTCATTATATTTCAAATACCAGAGTTTTTCTGATTCCATAGATTTTTTACGAGGTTTTGAAATGGCAAAAAAATTGACACCCATGACTCTTTTGTGCGGGTACCTTGGCGCGGGTAAGACGACGCTTTTGAACCAGGTTTTGAGCAACCAGAAAGGCTACAAGGTTGCGGTCATAGTTAACGACATCGGCGAAGTGAATGTCGATGCCAAACTGATTGCCGAGGGAGCAAAAATCACCGACACAAGCGACATAGTTCCACTCACAAACGGATGCATCTGCTGCACACTCAAAAGCGAGCTTGCGCAGAACATCGAGAACCTTATCAAGACAGGCAAGTACGACTACATAATGATTGAGGCCTCGGGTGTGTGCGAACCAATGCCAATCGCCCAGGAACTTGAGATGATTAAAAACGGAAAGCTGGACAATGTTGTTGGCGTTGTTGACGCAGCCCGCCTTGTTGATGAGTTTGCCGGTGGAGACAAGCTCCTGGACAAAAAGGACGAGGAGGACATCGAGTCGCTTCTGGTCCAGCAGATTGAGTTCTGCTCCACGCTCGTAATCAACAAAAAGGATTTGGTCACTGAGGACCAGTTCAGGAAAGTCCGCAAAGTGATTGAGGTCCTGCACCCGGGTGTCAAGATTATCGAGACCGACCACGGAAATGTTGATGTAGCCGAAATTCTTGCCACGTCCAGTTTTGATTTTGAGAAGGTCTACGCCAGCGCGGGATGGTGCAAGCAGCTTGAGGAAGGTGAAATCGACGACGACCACGATGACGATGAGCATGAGGATGAACATGGCCATCACCACCATGACCACGACGAAGAAGAACATGGACACCACCACCACGACCATGATGATGACGACGATGAGCACGAGCACCACGGCCATGACCACCATGGACACGAGCATCATCACCACGAGCACAGGCACGAGGGAGAGTCCGAGGACGAATATGGAATCGGAACCTTCATCTATTACCGCCGCGTTCCATTCGACCGCCAGAAGCTCGACGAATTTGCAAACAGGTGGCCAAAGAACATCATCCGCTGCAAGGGACTTATATGGTTTGCGGACGAAAGCGACATGGCATGGGTATTCGAGACATCGGGCAGACAGATTCAGGCAGGCTACAGCGGACAGTGGATTGCCTCCCTCCCATCCGGCGAGCAGAAGGAAATCCTTGCCCAGAATCCGCAGATCAAGGCGGAATGGGATGAAAAAGTCGGCGACCGCATGATAAAGCTCTGCGTGATTGGACAGAAACTTGACAAAAAGGCAATATCCGCAGAACTGGATGCCTGTCTGGCAAAATAAAAGTGGCACAGTCTAAAAAACCGGTCAAAAAAAATCGCACAGCCTCGACAAAAAAGTCTGTCACCAGGAGGACAAAAAAGTCCACGACAAAAAGGACTTCAAAGCCCGGTGTCAGACTGAACCTCAAGGCCGTGATTGCATTTTCCATCCTGATTGTGGCGGGATGCGTCCTTGCGCTTCTGATTTCAGGAGTCGGAATCAAGACGGAAAAGACAGACGACACAAAACGGACGGAAAAACCTGCCGACGAAAAAGTTGAAAAAAACGACAGCACTTTGCCCGACACAAAAACGGATTCCAAATCCACCGGGGAAAACACCAAGCCCCATGTTCCAGATTCGGAGCCGGAGCTGGTCCCCGATGACGAGGCCAATCCTGTTTTTGAGGACGAGGTGGTGGACACATTCGGCTTCCCGCAGGCAAAAAACGGTGCAAAAATCTGCTTCGTGATTGACGATGCGGGCGGCAATCTTGAAAACGTAAAACGCTATGCGGCCCTCCCATTTCCATTGACCATAGCCGTCATGCCAAAACTGACTTACACGGTGGATTCCGCAAAAACTGTGGTCCAGAACGGAAAGGAGCTGATTCTGCACCAACCGATGCAGGCGCACGACTATCCAAGCGGGGCAACACCAAATCCGGGACCGGGCGCAATTCTTCCGGGAATGGACGGCGTAAAAATAGAGTCCACGGTCAGCGAAAATCTTTCGGAAATCGGCTCAAATGCAAAGGGAATCAACAACCACGAGGGTTCCCTTGTCGCCGAAAGTCCGGAGATGATGGACTACGTTCTTTCCGTGGCAAAAAGCGAAGGACTTTATTTTCTTGATTCAAGGACCACATCAGAAAGCGCGGTTCCATCCGTTGCCGAAAAAAAGGGGATGAAGTACATAGCAAGGTTCGCTCCTTTTTTGGACAATATTGTTGACAGAAACGAAATGCTTTCCCAGCTCAAAAAGGGTCTTGATGTTGCAAACCGCGACGGATATGCCGTGATAATCGGTCACGTGGACAAGTCGGTTGAAATTCTTCCGGCTCTGCTTTCCGAAATCTACCCGGTCCTTGTCGCAAAGGGATACACGGTGACTGTTCCCTCAAGGCTGGACTGACCAAAGTTTCCCCAAACACAATCAGGAAACATGGGGACATTTAAACTAACAAAATGGAGTGCTACGGATATGAAAGTTTTAGGAATTGAAAGCTCCTGCGACGAGACGGCATGTGCCATAGTTGAGGACGGACACAACATAATCAGCAACGTTGTGGCGACACAGATTCCCTTCCACCAGATTTACAAGGGCGTTGTCCCGGAGATTGCAAGCCGCAAGCACGCCGAATGGATTCTTCCGGTCGTAAGGCAGGCACTTTCCGAGGCAAACATGGGTCTCGACCAGATTGACGCAATTGCCGCAACCAACCGTCCGGGACTCATGGGTTCGCTCCTTGTTGGACTTTCGTTCGGGAAAACTCTCGCATGGGCGGCAAAAAAACCGTTCATCGCAATCAACCACATGCTTGGACACATGTACGCGGCCCATCTGGAAAACGACATACAGTATCCGTACATAGGGCTTCTTGTGAGCGGTGGACACAGCATTATCGCAAAGGTGAACGGATTCGACGACCTTGAGGTTCTTGGCACGACCATTGACGACAGCGTGGGAGAGGCATTCGACAAGGTTGCGAAATACTACGACCTGGGCTATCCGGGTGGAGTCATAATAGACAGGCTCGCAAAAAACGGGAACCCGGCCGCATTTTCGTTCCCCACTCCAAAGATGGACAAGGGCGACCACCGCTACGATGTTTCGTTCAGCGGACTGAAGACTGCCGTAATCCACCAGGCGGACTCCTTTTTGAACAAGGGATTCGAGCGCACCACCGAAAATATTGCCGCATCGTTCCAGGAGACAGCCTGCAAAACTTTGGTCTCAAGGTTAATCCGCGCGGTGGATGACACTGGCATAAAAACGGTTGTGGCCGGTGGAGGTGTCGCCGCCAATTCAAGGTTGCGCGAAATGCTTTCCGAGCACAAGGAAATCACGTGCATTTTTCCGCCACTCAAACTCTGCGGCGACAATGGCGCGATGATTGCCGGCGTTGCATACCATTTTTTGAAGCGCGGAGAGACAAGCCCCCTGAACACGACCGCATGCGCAAGGATTCCACAGTTCAAGCGGGGACTTGCAAATCTGGAAGCGTTTGGAAGAAGGTAAGTCCAAGAGGTTCCAATTATCCAAAAAAAGATGTATAATTGTCGAATGGATTTCGGCATTTATTTAACACGCATAGAAAAGGAACTTGACTCTTCTCTTCCGCAAAGGGCTGACAGGGATTGGGCCACGGATTCATTCGGTCCGCTTCTTGACGGTCTGGACATGTCGCACATGCAGCCCCTTCTGGACCCAACACGCTCGCTTGTTGATTTGGGAGGAAAACGCTGGCGGCCACTCCTTTTGGTTCTCTGCGCCGAATCCATGGCTGTCCGTTCAAATGTGGACGCGGACTGTGCAAAGGAAAACGCATTCCACCTTGCCCCTCTGGTCGAATTCATCCACACGGCTTCGCTAATCCATGACGACATCGAGGACAGGGCGGAAACACGCAGGGGGAAACCAGCCGCATATAAAACCTATGGTCTTGACGCAGCACTGAACGCCGCATCATGGCTGTATTTTCAGGCAGCGACATGTATTGACAGGACCACTGCTACAACGGAGATGAAAAACATGCTCCTCGGTCTCTACACAATGGAAGCAAGGAAGCTCCATCTTGGTCAGGCGATGGACATAAGCTGGCACAACAAAAAGAGTTTTTTCCCAACACGTGACGAATATCTTGCGATGGTCCAGTGCAAGACGGGAACCCTTTCCTCACTTGCGGCAAAGGCAGGAACAATGGTCGCCGGGGCCGACATGGATGCGGTGGAAAAAGCCGGAAGGGCCGCCGCAAAAATTGGAGCCGGATTCCAGATAATAGATGACGTAATCAACCTGAAAACAGGGAACCCGGGCAAAATCCGAGGGGACGACATTGTTGAAGGAAAAAAGTCCCTCCCGGTGCTGCTTTTTATAGAAGAGTCTGGTCCCGATTCCGTTATGGCAAAAAAACTTGTTGACTGCTTTGAACATGCGGAGTCGGAAGGAATCTCCAGTCCATCGGTGGAGGCCGCCATCAAGATTTTGGATGAGTCTGGAGCCGTGGACCGGGCGGCAAAAATGGGGTCGGACTTTATCGAAGAAGGGTGCGCGGATTTTGAAAAAATATTTGGAACTGAAAATCCGGGCGCAATAAAAATCAGGGAACTTTTTACGGCCATGGTTCCCAAAAACTGTTCCGGGGAGAAAGACCATGCTTGAGAGCTACGAAAAACTGAACAACCAGGCAATAGAACATGCGTCGAAGGGTGAGTTCACCGAGGCAATCGCCTGCTTCAAACGGGCAATATCAATCCAGAACCAGAACCCGATGCTCTGGATGAATCTTGGACTGACCTACAGGGACGCAGGTGACATGAGGGCCGCATATTCCGCGCTGGAGACATCCTTTTCCATGGACCCGTACAACGAGGAAGTCATAGAGTCGCTCGCCGATGTATGCTTCCACACAAAGCGCATGGACGAGGCAATGAGCTACTGCATGTTCGGACTGAACATCAACCCATGCAACAGCCACATCTGGAACAACATGGGGGTCCTATACTTCAACCGTGAAAACTACGAGGCCGCAGAGGAAGCGTTTGAGCAGGCATTGACATTGAATCCCTACTACTACGACGCTCTGTACAATCTGCGGGACACATACAGCGAACTGAACAACACAGCCGGTGCTTCGGAGTGCAATAAAAAAATGAAGGCCCTTCGAGGCTCCAGGGACAGAGGCAATGAACGATAGGGGTATTGTTGTTTCAATGCAGGACGGAAACATAATGGTCATGGCCATGAAAAGCTCCTCATGTGCCGGGTGCATGTCCGAGTGTTCAAGAAAGTCGGACACATTCGCCGTGGCAAACAGACTGAACCTTGACGTGAAGGTCGGCTCGGTGGTCAGGCTCAAGGCGACAAAAAAATTGCAGCTGCTGCAGGGCGCGGTCTCGCTTTTGGTTCCGATACTGTGCGCGGTCGCCGGGTATTTTCTCTCGGGTCCTGTGTGCGCCCTTCTAGGAAAAACTGCGGGAGATGGAGAGCAGGCGCTTGGGGTGTTGATTCCATTCCTTCTTTCTTCGGCCCTTGTCTTTTTTTTAACCCGGAAATTCCCAATGCCAGGGACCCCGGAAATTGTGGAGGTACTTTAAAAAATGAGCAAATTTATTTTAGTGACAAGCGGAGTATGCTCCAGCTTAGGAAAAGGTGTTGCGGCAAGCACAATCGGAAGCCTGCTTGAATGTAGCGGTCTGAAAATCTCCATGCTGAAATGCGACCCCTACATAAATGTTGACGCGGGAAACATAAGTCCCTACCAGCACGGAGAGGTCTATGTGACGGAGGACGGCGCGGAGACCGATTTGGACCTTGGAAATTTCAGCCGCTTCACCAGCATAAATGTGACGAACCAGAACTGCATATCGATTGGACGGGTCTACGAAAATGTAATCAAAAACGAGAGGGCCGGAAGATACAACGGACGCACAGTGCAGGTGATTCCCCACATCACCGATGAAATCAAACGCTGCATACGCCATCTTGGAACATCAACGGGTGCGGATGTCGTAATCGTCGAGATTGGTGGAACGGTAGGCGACATTGAGGCGGTCCCATATCTGGAGGCTGCAAGACAGTTGATTCGCGAGCAGGGACACAGCAACGCAATCAGCGTACACCTCACATTGATTCCGGTAATCACAGGCGGGGAACTGAAGTCCAAGCCGACACAACATTCGGTCAAGCAGCTTCAGGAAGTTGGAATCCAGCCGGACATACTGATTTGCCGATGCTCCGAAAAAGTTGACGACGGAATCAAAAAGAAGATTGCGTCATTCTGCAATGTTTCGCAGGGAGCGGTATTTGTTTCGCCGGACATCAACAGGTCCGTGTACGAGCTTCCAGTCCAATTCCACAACCAGGGTCTTGACGCAAAGATTCTCGAAAAGCTGGACCTTGGCAACAGGACGACGGACATACGCCAGTGGAACGACTTCCTTGCAAAGCTGAACAACCCGGCCCGGGACATAACAATCGGGATGGTCGGAAAGAAGGACTATCTGGACAACTGCTACAAGTCGGTTCAGGAGTCGCTTTTCCATGCGGCAGTTACGGCACACAACGCAAGCATAACAATCAAAAAAATTGACGCGGAGACTCTGGAGAAGGATTCGGACCCGAACAAGAGTTTCACCGGGGTTGACGGCATTGTGATTCCGGGAAGCTACGGACAGCGCGGTTTCATGGGGCTTCTGAAGACAGTCCAGTTTGCGCGCGAAAACAAGATTCCGTATCTTGGAATCGACCTTGGAATGCAGCTCATGGCGATTGAGACGGCCCGCAACCTCTGCCAATGGGAGGACGCCGACACCACCGAGTTCATACAGAATTCGGAGCATCCCGTCATTTCCCTGCCCGAGGAACAGTCTTCACCGAGCGAAAACGTGATGAAGCTGGGAGCGAGCGAAGTGACAGTCATGGAGGGGACAAGGCTCTACTCCATCTACAACAAGTCGAACATAGTGGAACGCCACCGCTCAAAATATACTTTCGACCGACGCTACACACAGGAGATGACGGACCGGGGACTAATCTCGTCCGCAAAATCAACAGGCGACGGACAGACCGAGGCCTTCGAGTGGAAGGAGCACCCATGGGGAATAGGGGTACAGTTCCATCCAGAATTTGTGAGCAGACCTGTCCACCCCCATCCTCTTTTTGTCTCATTCATACAGGCGGCACTGGACAAGGGCAATTCCTGAATGAAAAAAAAGACTCCCCGGTGGATTTTCGCTCTGGCACTTTCCATTCTTCCCATGGCATTTACAGCGCTGTCGTGTTCGCTGGAGTACGACCAGGTTGTTCACGCGGAGGAGTACATTCCCGAAATTGTTTTTGAGAACGCACAGTTCACGCGCTACGAAAACTACAGCAGGATGGTCAGGCTTGTGGCGGAAAAACTGGAGCAGTACAAGGACACGGCGGACGCTTACGCAAAGAGCGTGTCTTTCTACACATGGGACAAGGAAAAACTGGACACTGAGGGAAGCTGCAAGTATCTGAGCCTGAACACAAGGGAGCAGATTTACACAATGTTTTCCGACATCCTGATTAAAAACTACGGCCAGGACCTTGAGCTTAAGGCCCAGAACATGAAGTGGAACGGAAACACCGAGCAGCTTACGGCGGGGGCGGGCGAGACCGTATACATTCGCCACGAGGGCCTGACAATGGAGGGCGCGGGATTTTCTGCAAGCGGAATAAGCAGGACCTACTCCTTTGACTATGACGTTGCCGGGGTTTACGATGACACGTCCGACGAAACATCGGATGAAAACAAAGTGGAGGAATCCGAATGAAAAGACTTCTGCTGATTGCTTCCCTGATTTTTATTTCCACAACTCTTTTTGCCGAAAGAATCACCTTCCACGCGGACAGGATGACCGGCAGCACCAAAAAAAACAGTTCCGACGCAACGGTTCTGACCGGGAACGCATCCATTGTCACCGAAAACATGGAGCTTAGCGCGGACAGCATAGAGATTTCGGGAAAAAATTTTAGATACATCAAGGCAAGCGGAAACATCACCGGAAAAATCAAGGACAGCCAGATGGATTTCACATGCCAGAACATGAGCTACGACCGTGAAAAAAAAGTCGCCGTCCTACAGAACACGGTCCACCTGGTGGATTCAAAAAACAAGGTGACAGCTGACGCGGAAATCATAGACTACTCCCAGACCACCGAAATCGCAGTCCTCCAGATAAACGTGGTGATGGTCCAGGGAAACAACACATGCACGGCGGCACACGCGGTCTACAGAAAAAACGAGCAGACCCTGACCATGTCGGGAAATCCAACGGTCCAGCAGGGGACTGACAAATTCCGTGCCCAGGAAATCCAGCTCAACCTAAAGACCAACGAGATAACGCTTGACGGAAGGGTGCGCGGCTCGGTAACGGCGGATTCCTCCAAGCAGCAGTCAGAGCCAGAATCAAAAGCGGAGCCAGAAAATGTAAGCCCAGCGAACGAAAAACCCGATGAAAAATCCGGCGGACAGGAAACCACGGACAACGAGCAGGCAGGAAAAGAGCAATGAGCTTTATAAACATATTTTCAAAAAAACACAGACATGAGGCCATAAATCCGGACGGCGGGACACAAAACACGGGACACACACTGAGCGTCAAGGACCTGCACAAGTCTTTTGGCCGCAAGCCAGTTGTCAAGGGCATAGAATTTTCAATGACAAACGGAGAGGTGCTGGGACTTCTGGGACCAAACGGTTCGGGAAAGACGACCACGTTCTACATGATTGTCGGATTCTACAAGCCCACCAGCGGCGAAGTCTACATGGTCAACGAGCGCATAACCGGGCTTCCAATGTACAGGCGCGCCCAGTACGGAATCTCGTATCTGCCACAGGAGCCATCGGTTTTCAGGAAGCTGACTGTGGAGGAAAACATCTGGTCCATACTTGAAACCAGAAAGGATCTGTCCCGCCAGCAGAAAAAGGACAAACTGGAGGAGCTGATTGAAGAATTTTCGATTGGGCGGATAAGGAAACAGCTTGCCTACACTCTTTCCGGTGGAGAACGACGGAGAACGGAGATAGCCCGCTCCCTTGCCATTGAACCAAAATTTCTTTTGCTTGATGAACCTTTCGCCGGAATCGACCCGATTGCCGTTGCGGACATCAAGTCCATAATCAAGCACCTGAGCGAAAGCGGAATCGGCATTTTGATTACAGACCACAACGTCCGCGACACACTTGAAATAACCGACCGGGCCATAATCATTTCAACAGGCGAGCTGATTATACAGGGGTCCAAGGAAGAAATCCTCCAGTCACCGAAGGCAAGGGAAATCTATCTCGGCAAAGACTTCGCGATGTAAAATCCACCCAAAAGCAAAGCTGCGGACAAAAAAAACGCCGCCCTTGTTAAAAAAGGACGGCTTACGCACTCGGCCTAAATCAATTAAGCCTGTGCCTCTGCTGGAGCATTCTTTTTTGCTGCCCTAGCTGCCACGCGGGCCTGGTTCTTGGCATGGGCCTTGCAATACTTGCAGACCTTCACCTTGTTTCCTTCAACTTCCAACTCATAGAGAGTCTTAATCTGTACGGAACCACAAACTGCACAAACTCCACGTCCGTGATTTGGGTCCTTGCGAATTCCTGTTCCACGATGTGCTTTAGACATGGTTTACTCCTTAAGCCTCAGCCTTTTCAGCCTTAGCTTTCTTAGTTGATTTTTTGTCAGCCGTGTCGCTGGATTCAGGGAGCTTGTAGTCCACCAATTCCAGAATGACAACATCAGCGGCATCGCCCTGGCGATAACCCATCTTCAGCACACGTGTGTAACCGCCGTTGCGGTCCTTCATGCGCGGTCCAATTTCTGTGAACAGCTTGTTGAGAATCTTTTCATCCGCAATGAATTTCGCGGCGATTCTTCTGTTATGTACTGTATCTTCCTTTGCACGGGTAATCAGCTTCTCAGCAGCCTTTCGCACTTCCAGAGCCTTTGCCTTTGTAGTGGTGACGCGCTCATATCTGAACAAAGAAGTCACCATGTTGCGTGACATTGCACGGCGGTGGGCAGAGGTACGTGAAAGCGGATTAAATCCTTTCATGTGGTTCATTCGTTCTCATCCTTATTTTTCTGTAAGTCAATATTTTTCAAATGGCTGTAGTCAGTCATTCCCAAAGACAGTCCGCGCTCGGCAAGCTTTTCCTTGATTTCTGCAAGGCTCTTTGTTCCGAAGTTGCGTGTCTTTGTAATATCGTCCTCAGTCTTTTTGGTCAACTCGCCAATTGTACGAATATTTGCATTCTTCAAACAGTTAGAACTGCGGACAGAAAGCTCCAACTCCTCAACGCTCTGATTCAAGAGCTGCTTGATTGTGTCGTCACCCTCATCCATGTCGTCGCCCGAAGAATACTCACTCTCGTCGAAGTTTACAAAAATTGTGAAGTGTTCCTTTGCAATTTTCGCCGCTTCCGCAAGAGCATTTTCTGGAGAAATGGATCCGTCGGTTGTAATCTCAAGAATCAATTTCTCGTAGTCGTTGCGCTCTCCAACTCTACATGGTTCGATTGAGTACTTGACTTTCTGAATTGGGGTGTAGATACAATCCATAAGCATCGTGCCGTACACATCCTCATTCAGTGCGCCCTTGTTGTCCTCGGCGGATACATAGCCCCTGCCCAGGTCAACCTCAATCTCAAACTCCAAATGAGCACCTTCCATCATGGTGAAGATGTCAACACCCTTTGTGTGAATCTTGAGCTGACCGCTCTTCTCAAAATCATCACTTGTTATAGTGGTGTGGTCCTCGGACCATTTGAATTCATAGAAGAACGTAGCCTGTTCGGTATCACCCTCCAAGCTCAAACGAAGCATCTTCAAACTATTCAAAATTTCCAAAGTGTCTTCGGAAACGTTTGGTATAGTATCAAATTCACTGGAAACATTATGTGGTGTTCCATCAGCTCCATAGGAAGTAATCTTGACAGCAGATATTGCATATCCCTGAATTGATGAAAGCAATACCCTACGCAGAGTATTTCCTACAGTAGTGCCAAAACCATGCTCAAAAGGATAAGCTGTAAACTTTCCGTAGTTTGGGTCAGTTTCAAGGTGCTGAAATGAAATGCCTTTCGGTTTTTTGATACCCTTAAGCAAATTCTTACGAGCCATCTGAACTTCTTCCATCTGAACTCCTTATCCAAGAAAAAGGCCGCTCAAAGCCCCTTTCCTAAATCAATTTCGAATACTCACACACCAAGGCACGGGACAAAACCCATGCCGCGCTTAAATCTGGATGGCGGAAACCGCCGCTCCAAATTAGATTACATACGACGCGTCTTGCGTGGGCGGCAGCCGTTATGTGGAATCGGTGTAATATCGGAAATTGACTTTACTTTAAGTCCAAGTGTTCCCAAAACACGGATAGCATTTTCGCGACCCATTCCTGGTCCCTTTACAAAAACATGAACCTCGCGAAGACCATAGCTTGCAGCCCTCTGTACAGCAGTCTCAGCGACAGACTGTGCGGCGAAAGGTGTTGATTTCTTTGCGCCACGGAATCCCAATCCACCGGAAGAAGCCCATGCGATTGCGTTTCCCCTAAGGTCTGTAATAGTTACAATTGTATTGTTGAAGGTTGCCTGGATGTAGACATTTCCTTCGTAGACACTTTTCTTCTCTTTTCTCTTTCTTTCAGCAGCCATCACTTACCTCCGTTATGCCTTCTTCTTGTTGGCAACGGTCTTCTTCTTACCCTTGCGTGTACGAGAGTTGGTGCGGGTGCGCTGTCCACGAACAGGGAGTCCCTTGCGGTGGCGCAGTCCACGATAGCTTCCAATATCGATGAGGCGCTTGATGTTCAGACCGATTTCAGAGCGGAGTCTACCTTCGGTCTTGTAGTTCTCGTCGATTGTCTTGCGGATAAGGGAAAGCTCATCCTCTGAAAGATCGTTAATCATCCTGTTTGGATCCGTGTTTGTCAACTGGCAAATACGGTTCGCAGCTGAACGACCAATTCCATAGATATATGTCAATGCGATATTGACATGCTTGTTTGGGAGGTCAACTCCCGCAATACGTGCCATCCGTTACTCCTCAACCCTGTCTCTGCTTGTGCTTTGGGTTCTCACAGATGATGCGGATGATTCCGTTCCTCTTGATAACCTTGCATTTGTCGCAGATAGGTTTTACACTGGTTCGTACTTTCATAAAAGTCCCCCTAGTTTGTTGCGTTATACTGAATCATGGCAGTCCGAAGTAGAAACCCACTACCATGGACTACAATTCAATATCCCACTGCCGATAATACAGCGGTGAGATAATATAACACAAAAAACTTGTTTTGTTCTAGTCCTTTTATGGACTTTGGTAAAAAAAATTTAGGACGCAACCGGGACTGGAAGCAGGAAGACTACCTTGACAGTGGGTCAGCCCCCATCGCCAAAATCTGTCCAGCATCCGAATCCCGGTATTCACATCCTACAGATTCCTAGGCCTGAGTCCCTTCTTTGTAAATCCATCGTGGTGATGCATTTTAAGCAGGGCTTCAACCTGGGCCATAGTATCAAGGATTACGCCAACTATAATCAGCAGCGACGTTCCACCCATGAGCATTGAAATGTTCTGCGGGAACTTGAACACCAGCTGGATGATGTTTGGTAGAATGGCAATAACAGCCAGATACAGTGCGCCAGGAAGAATCAGACGATTCAGAACCTTCCGCAAATATTCCTCGGTCTTGTCGGTGCGGATTCCAGGAATGGATCCACCGTTCTCACGTATATTCTTTGCGATTTCAGTGGGGTTCAGTGTTACCTGAGTGTAGAAGTATGCGAAGAATATAATCAACAGGACCTCAATTACATTGTAAAGCCAACCAAGTGGATTTAACGCCTGTGTGACAGCCACGAGCCAAGGTGCTGACCCAGAGCGGCTGGCGAAACCGTTTGCAATCTGCAGCGGCATGGTCAAGAATGCTGATGCAAAGATAATAGGGATAACTCCGGACGGGTTGATTTTGAAAGGCAAATATGTGCTCTGTCCGCCATACATCTTGCGTCCAACCACACGTTTTGCGTAGTGAACTGGAATCTTGCGCTCACCGGTCTGCTCGAACACGATGAATCCCATAAGGATCACGTACAAGATTAATGCAATCAGGGCGAACACGACATTGACCTGTCCGTTCTGTATACTTTTTATCAATTCATAGATAGCACTTGGCATACGCGCGACAATACCTGCGAGAATCAGCATGGAGATTCCGTTTCCGATTCCGTGAGCCGTAATCTGGTCTCCAAGCCAAATTGTAATCATCGAACCCGCAGTTACAGTCAAGATTGCAACCAGGTTAAATTTCCAGCCACTGAGGACAAGGACACCAGGAACAGCCTGGCTGATTGAATCAGCGTAGACCGTGATGACGTAGGACTGAATCAGACACACGAATACAGTACCGATTCTTGTCCACGCCTGGACCTTCTGCTGTCCACCCTCTTCCTGGGCAATCCTCTTCAGGGCCGGGAAAATAACCAATGCAAGCTGCAAGATAATCTGTGTTGAGATGTAGGGCATGACACCCAGCATGAACACAGAGAATCTTTCAAATGCACCACCTGCAAAAAAATCCATGTAGCTGGCAAACGCGCTTTCGGCACCGCTTCCTAAGTTTTCAAAATACTGCGCCAACAAAGTTGCATTCATTCCAGGGATTGTAAGAACAGATCCCAGACGGAACACGGCAAGGATGAACAATGTAAAGAACAGCTTCGAGCGAAGCTCTTTTACCTTGAACATGTTAACTACTGCATTGTTTGCCATCGAACTACTCCAGCGTTTTTATTTTTCGTCTTTGTTCTCTGAAGCTGTGACAACTCCGCCAGCGGCCTCAATTTTTGACTTTGCGGACTTTGATACCTTGTCAACATTGATTGTCAACTTCTTTGTAAGCTCTCCGTCCCCAAGGATTTTAATCAAAGTGCCAGACTTTGTGAGAAGTCCCTTTGCCTTCAATGACACAGCGTCAACGGTCTCACCCTCGGCGTACTTCACCTCAAGCTGGTCCAGGTTGAAGATGGAATACTCCTTCCTGAATGCTGCGTTGCTGAATCCCCTGCGGGCAATGCGGCGGTACAGAGGCATCTGTCCACCTTCAAATCCCACGTATGGGGCCGGCTTTCCGGAGCGGGACTGCTGACCTTTGTTTCCTTTTCCAGCAGTTGTTCCCAATCCAGATGAAGAACCGCGTCCAACTCTCTTGGGCTTCTTGTTGGCACCACGTGGTGCGTGTAAATCAAATTCTGCCATTAGTCAATCTCCTCGCACTTTACCAAGTGGGCAACGGCTTCGACCATTCCGCGAATAGAAGGTGTATCCTCCTGCTCGACAACGGAATTAATTCTCCTGAGTCCAAGGCTGCGGACTGTCGCCACTTTCTTTGGCTTCTGTCCAATGGTGCTCCTGATCAATTCGATACGTAACTTCTTTGCCATAATTAACCCCACAAATCTTTGAGAGTCTTTCCACGGCCCTGAGCCACGGCACAGGCATCCATCAAACTTGAAACAGCGTCAAATGTGGCGCGGACAACGTTAACGGATGTCCTTGATCCCTGAGACTTTGAGATAACATCAGTGATACCGGCCGCATCAAGAACAGCACGGACAGGACCACCGGCGATAACTCCAGTACCAGGGCAGGCAGGCTTCAGCAGAACCGCCGAGCTCTTGTATTTACCAATAACTTCATGTGGAATAGTTCCATTCTTTATTGGGAAAGTCGTAAGATTTGACTTTGCCTTGTCGATGCTCTTCCTGATTGCCTCAGAAACATCGTTGGCCTTGCCAAATCCAAATCCTATTCTTCCTTTCTGGTCTCCGACAACTGTCAAAGCAGAGAAGGACATTCTGCGTCCACCCTTTACAGTCTTGGAAGTACGTCTAAGTTTTACCAACTTTTCAATGAATTCGTCCTGAGGCTTTCTGTCAGAACGATTCTGGCGATCTTTTTCCATAACCACTCCTAGAATTGAATCCCGGCTTTGCGGGTTGCATCTGCAAGGGCTTTAACCACACCATGATACAGGTATCCATTGCGGTCAAACACAATCTTTGAGATGTTCTTGTCCTTGAGACGCTGACCAAGAGCCTCACCAAGTTTTGTAGCACCGTCGATGTTTGCCCTCAGTGAAATGAAATCCTTCTCAAGTGTAGAAATTGCGAGCAGGGTGTTGCCCTGTCCATCGCATGCGTCATCATCAATAACCTGGGCGTAAAGGTTGCGGCCGCTCTTGTAAACTGTCAAACGTGGGCGTTCGGCAGTTCCGTAAACAGACTTGCGGATGTGAACCTTTCTGTGCAGGCGCTTTCTTTGTTTGTCAGTCATTTTTCTCAACATATTAAACCACCTTAATTATTTCACACCGGTCTTTCCGACCTTACGTCTGATTACTTCTGTCTCGTAGCGGATACCCTTGCCCTTGTATGGTTCAGGCTTGCGGAGCTTACGAAGCTGGGCAGAGAATTCACCAACACGCTGCTTGTCGATTCCAGCAACGATTACCTTTACAGTGTCCTTTGTCTCAACTGTAACAGTCAAATCGTCAGGGATGACAGCGATGAAGTCGTTTGAGTAGCCGAGGTTCATGACAAGTTCCTTGCCCTTGACCTCTGCGCGGTATCCAACGCCCTTGACTATCAGGGCCTTTGAGAATCCCTCTGAAACTCCCTTCACCATATTGTTAATAAGGTTGCGGTAAAGACCATGGGCCGCAGATGCAGCCTTTGTTTCGTTTGTCGGTGTAACAAGAACCTGAGGACCGTTGACCTCAACCTTTACCAGATTGTTGAAAACCTGCTTGAGTTCGCCTTTCGCGCCCTTAACGGTAACAACATTGTCTCCGACATTTACTGTCACTCCTGCAGGGATTGTTACAGGAAGCTTACCAACTTTAGATGCCATAAGATCCTCCTATCACCATACAGAACAAATCAATTCACCACCAACCTGCTTCTCGGAAGCCTTCTTTCCGGTTGTGATGCCAGTTGATGTGGACACAATCAATGTACCGTATCCGTTGTAGACACGTGGCAAATCCTTGTATCCTGAATAAACACGACGTCCAGGTGTGGAGATTTTTTTCATACCATGGATTACAGACTTGTTAACATCGTCATACTTCAAGAAAATACGGATGACTCCATGTCCCTCTTCCTGAACCTTCTTGAAATTCTTGATGTAGCCCTCAGTCTTCAAAATCTTCACAATTTCCAGTTTCATCTTAGAGGTCGGAACATCAACTTTCTCGTGACCTACTTTTGCCGCATTCTGAACTTTTGCGAGCATATCCGCGATTGGGTCTGAAGCTGCCATTTATATTCTCCTGTACTCTACCAAGATGACTTAGTGACGCCCGGTAAGAGGCCTTCACTAGCTAATTTGCGGAAGCAGATACGACAAATCTTGTACTTGCGCAAATATCCGTGCGGACGCCCGCAAAGCTGGCACCGATTGTACTGGCGGGTCTTATACTTTGGTTTGCGAGCCGCCTTAATAATCATTGATTTCTTAGCCATGAACTTATTCCTTATTTCCTAAATGGCATGCCAAACTTGGTGAGCAGAACTCTGGCCTCGTTATCAGTGCGCGCGCTGGTAACAATGTTGATGTTCATACCAGAAATCTTTACGATTTTGTCGAAGTCGATCTCCGGGAAGATAATCTGTTCTGTTATACCAAGAGAGAAATTTCCGTGTCCATCAAAACCAGTGGACTTGATTCCGCGGAAATCCTTAACGCGAGGAAGCGCAACGTTGATGAGACGGTCCAGGAACTCATACATGATAGCTCCACGAAGTGTCACCATTGCACCAATTTCATTTCCCTCACGAAGCTTGAAGTTTGCAATACTTTTCTTTGCTCTTGTTTTAACAGCCTTCTGACCGGTAATCTGAGTGAGATCTGTAACTGCAGCATCAAGGAGTTTCTTATTTGTGAGAGCCTCGCCAACACCCGTGCTTACGACAATCTTTTTGACTGCCGGAATCTGCATATTTGAAGTATATCCAAATTCCTTGAAAAGCTCCGGGGCGATTTTTTCATTATAGACTTTCTTAAGCCGTGGTACGTAATTTTCCATTACAGTGCTTCTCCACACTTGCGACAGACGCGAATCTTTTTGTCGCCTTCAATTTTGAATCCAACCCTAACTGGGCGGCCACACTTTTTGCAGACCAACCCGACATTAGAAATATCCAGAGGAGCTTCAACTTCGGCGATTCCACCTGCGTCCTGTTGAGACTTTCTCTTTATTGCCTTCTTGACAAGATTGGCTCCGCTCACGATAACGCGAACATGGCCGTTCTTTTCAAAGACACGCAGAATTGTTCCGCGCTTGCCCTTGTCCTTTCCAGCAATGATTTCAACGTTGTCATTTCTATGGATTTTTACTTTTGTCTTCATATAATCCACATCTCCTTACAGTACTTCCGGAGCCAGTGAAATGATTTTCATGTAATCCATATCACGAAGCTCACGGGCGACAGGTCCAAACACGCGCTTTCCCTTTGGATTTCTGTCCGCATCGACGATAACACAGGCGTTGTCATCGAAGCGAATGTATGTTCCGTCAGGTCTGCGGTATTCTTTTGCCACGCGAACGATAACCGCTTTCTGTACTGAGCCCTGCTTTATTGTAGATGTCGGAATCGCTTCCTTGACAGCTACCACAACAACATCACCGATACCGGCATAACGACGGTGTGAACCGCCGAGTACCTTGATTACCTGAACCATCTTGGCTCCGGAGTTATCGGCTACGACCAGGTTTGACTGCATCTGAACCATAATCTAAACTCCTCGCCTTATCTAGCTCTTTCGATGATTTTATCAAGACGCCAGTGCTTGTCCTTGCTTATCGGGCTGCACTCCACAATGCGAACGGTGTCTCCAATGTGGGCATCGTTGGTCTCATCATGGGCCTTGCACTTCTTTGTACGTGTAACGTATTTCTTGTAAAGGCGGTCCATCTTCTTTGTGTCAATGGAAACGACTATCGTCTTGTCCATCTTGTCGCTGGTGACAATTCCAACGAAAGATTTTTTTCCACCTTTTTTCTTCTGAACAATCTGCTCTTCCACAGTTCAGCTCCTACTTATTTAGCAATTGCTTCAGCAGCAGCCTTCCTGAAGTTCTCCAAGTCCTGCTGATGAATCAAAGTGTTCAATCTGGCGATTTCGCGACGGATTGTACGTTTCTGCATTGGGTTATCTACATGACCTACAACCATCTGGAAACGGAGATCCATGTACTGCCTTTTAAGTTCATTCCGTTTTGTAACAAGTTCGGAATATGAAAGGTTCTTGTCGTCTTTCTTACTCTTAGCCATCTTCAAACTCCTAGTCTATTGTTGGACGGAACGCTATCTTTGTCTTGATTGGCAGCTTGCTTGCAGCCAAAGTCATAGCCTTTGCAGCCAGATCTTTGTCAACTCCGCCAACCTCAAACAAAACTGTACCAGGTTTGATAACAGCGGCCCAATGTTCAGGTGCGCCCTTTCCTTTTCCCATACGGGTGTCGGCAGGCTTCTTTGAAATTGGCTTGTCTGGGAACACACGTGTCCACAGCTGTCCCTGGCGGTTTATACAACGGTTGATTGCAACACGAGCAGCCTCAATATGTCTGGCGCTGAGCCAGATTGGTTCCATCGCAACAAGAGCGATGTCGCCAAAATCCACATGATTGGTGCGTGTCGCGTTTCCCTTTGGACGACCGCGCTGAACTTTGCGGTGCGCAACTCTTTTTGGACTAAGCATTTTCTACCTTTCCTCCCTCAGCCTTTGGAGCACGAGAAGATTCTGAACGCTTACCACCATTTGAACGCTCGCGACGAGGTCTCTTGGTTGTTTCATTAGTATCTTCAGCCTGATCACGGCCATAGTTCATTCCATTGTAGACCCAAACCTTGACACCGATTTTTCCGTATGTCGTAAGTGCCTCATGGAAGCCGTAGTCAATATCAGCACGGAGAGTGTGAAGCGGAACTCTTCCTTCCTTGTGCTCCTCGGAGCGCTTCATCTCTGCACCACCCAGACGACCTGAAAGGCGGACCTTTATACCCTGTGCGCCACTCTTCATAGCATTTGACAATGCCTGTTTGAGAGCCTTGCGGTAAGAGCCACGGCCTTCAAGCTGACGTGCTACGTTCTGGGCAATCAAGGAAGCGTTGACCTCGGCCCTCTTTACTTCCTTAATCTTAATCTGAACTTTCTTTGTCAGCTGCTTCTGGATATCCGCGCTTATCTTTTCGATTGTAGCGCCCTTAACTCCGATAATCACACCAGGACGTGCGGTATGAATTACAATTGTTACGCGCTGTGGATGACGTACAATCTCAATTTCTGCAATGTCGGCGTTCTTGCACTCCGGGAGGTCGTTGACCATCTTGCGGATCTTGATATCCTCCAGGAACAAGTCTGCATACTCACGTGGACCTGCATACCAGCGAGACTGCCATGTCTTGTTTACTCCAAGACGTAAACCGATAGGACTAACTTTCTGACCCATTTTATTTACCCGCCTTTTCGTCTACTACGACAGTGATATGACACATACGTCTGAGAAGCTGATCGGCACGTCCACGACCGCGGAACCATACCCTCTTCAGCCTTGGACCTTCGTCAATGCGAATTTCCTTAACATAAAGCATGTCTTCATCCAACTTCTTGTTTGCATAGAGTGCATTGGACACGGCGGACTTAAGTGTTCCACCGATAAGCCTTGCACCCTTCTGTGGCATTGCCTCAAGAATAGCCATAGCTTCTGAACAGGACTTCCTTTTTATCACATTCGCTACAGGGCGAACCTTTGTAGGAGATGCGATGAGAAATTTTGTAGTTGCTACATAACCTTTTTCTGCCATCTTAACCAACCTTACTTAGCACCTGCGGACTTGTCGGAACCGCTGTGGCCCTTGAATGTACGGGTCGCCGCGAATTCTCCAAGCTTGTGGCCAACCAGGTTTTCAGTTATATACACAGGAATCCATGATTTGCCATTATACACAGAAATGGTATTTCCTACCATCTCAGGGATAATCGTTGAACAGCGTGAATATGTCTTAATCATCTTTTTGTCAGACGTTGAGGACTTATTCATCTCGCTGACCTTCTTGTAGAGAGATTTATCTACAAAAGGACCTTTCTTTACAGATCTAGACACTTTTAAACTCCTCTTTACTTCTTGCGGCGACTTACAATGAAGCGACTTGAAGTCTTTCTCTTGTTGCGAGTCTTATAACCACGACATGGCTGTCCCCAAGGAGTAACAGGCTGATGTCCCTTACCTGCGCCTTCACCACCACCAAGCGGATGATCCACAGGGTTCATTGCCATACCACGAACGGTAGGACGGATACCTCTCCAGCGAGAGCGACCAGCTTTTCCCAAAGAAGTATTCATGCGGTCCTCGTTTCCGACAATACCGATTGTTGCGTAGCACTTTCCGTGTATGCGGCGAAGTTCTCCAGAAGGCAGCTTGATTGTAACATAGTCACCCTCTTTTGCAGCCACCAGAGCACCGGCTCCAGCAGAGCGAACCAACTGTCCGCCACGTCCCAGTGTCAACTCGATGTTGTGGACGGTAAAACCAACAGGAATAGCCTGAAGTGGCAATGCGTTTCCAACTGTAGGAGCGGCATTTTCACCGGAAAGAATCTTCTGTCCAACTGTCAGATTCTTTGGAGCAACGATGTAACGCTTCTCACCATCGGCATAGGCAATCAATGCTATGTTTGCTGAGCGGTATGGATCGTACTCGATAGTCTTGACAGTGCCAGGAATACCATGCTTGTCACGTCTAAAATCGATTTCACGATATCTTCTTTTGTGTCCGCCACCCTGGTGACGTACCGAAATACGTCCTCCAGCTCCACGACCAGCCTTTCTAACACGGCCTCTCGTCAGGCTTTTCTCGGGTTTATCGGCTGTAATCTCTTCACGGACCAAATCAACGCGGCCACGTGTACCTTTTGAATAAGGCTTGTATACTTTAAGAGCCATATGGTTCCCCTTTTCTTATTGTAAGAAGGCTTAGATGCCCTCAAACACCTTTATTGTTTCACCAGGTGCAAGCTTGACAATTGCCTTCTTGTATCCGGCCGTTCTTCCTGGTCTACCACGAAGACGCTTAATTTTTCCCTGCACGTTGCTTGTCGTACAGTCCAAAACTTTCACATTGAAAAGTCTGCGCACGGCTTCCTTGATCTGAATCTTTGATGCATCCGGGTGAACCTTGAACGTGTACTTGTTCTGCTCACGGAGAGCTGTCGCCTCTTCAGAAAGGATTGGCTGAATCAAAATATCTTCATAACTCATGTTCATTTTGCAGCCTCCTCAGCATTGGCGTAGAATTCAGACAGATTCTTAGCGGCTCCCTCCAGCATGATAATCTTTCTGGCGTAGAAAAGATCATGGGCGCGGAGACGGTTGTATGAAAGGAAGTGGACATTGCGGAGGTTTCTTCCAGCCTGCTTGATGAGCTTGTCGTCATCCTTCAGCAGAATAACCGTGCGTGTTGTCCTTGCGGCATCAAGAGCCTTCTCTGACTGTGCAAGATTTGCAAGAACCTTTACCAAATCCTTTGTCTTTCCGCTTTCAATTGTGAAATCCTCAACAACAGTGAGCCTGTCTTTCTGGGCCTGGAGGCTCAGAATGGATTTCATTGCAAGACGCTTTTCCTTCTTAGGGATTGCGTAGCTGAAATCACGTGGCTTGGGTCCAAAGATTGTACCGCCACCAACCATGATTGGGGACTTCTTGTCTCCACGGCGGGCGTTACCAGTACCCTTCTGCTTATAAGGCTTTGCGTTGCTTCCATGCACTTCGGCACGAGTCTTTGTACATGCAGTACCAACGCGCATATTTGCTAATTCGTTTGTGATGGCATAATAGATAACATCTTCATTAACCGGAAGTCCGAAGATTTTATCATCAAGATTGATAGTCCTGAGTTCTTTTCCATCGGTTGAATAGACTTTCTTTTCCATACTAACTATTCCTCGACCTTATTTCTTGACTGCCGCTTTGACAACAAGCGTACAGTTTTTTACTCCAGGAACCGCACCACGAACCATCAAAACCTTTAGCTCAGGGTCAATTTTGATGACCTTGAGGTTCTGAACGGTAACACGCTCGTTTCCCATGTGACCAGGCATCTTAATGTTCTTCAAGCTGTGTCCAGGTGTTGTACAGCATCCTGTTCCACCGGCTTCCCTATGGAATTTTGAACCGTGGGTTGCACGTCCACCGTGGAATCCCCATCTCTTCATAACACCCTGGAAACCTTTACCCTTGGAGGTAGCGGTTACATCGATGTAAGAAACCTCACCAAAAAGCTCGACGCCAATCTGGTCTCCAACTTTTACCTCACCGTCAAAATCACGGAATTCCTTAAGATGACGCTTCGGTGTAATGTTCTCAGGGAACTGTCCTGCATAAGCCTTTGTCACTTTTTTGGCCTTCAAATCCTCAAGACCAAGAACAACGGCGTTATAACCAAACTTGTCCTCTGACTTTGTAGCAATGACTGTGTTAGGCTCAACATGGATCACGGTTACTGGTGTCAGATTCCCGTTTTCATCAAAAACCTGTGTCATTCCTACTTTTTTTGCAATCAGACCTTTCATCTGAATCTCCTGTTTGAAAACACTTTCGTGTCTTCATCGGCCGCCATCCCTGATCCAAGGGACCGTTACCGTTTATTTAACAATAAAATGAACTCCGACGGAGAAATTTTACTGCTTGATTTCTACTTCAACACCCGCAGGCAGCTCCAATTTCATAAGTGAATCCATCACAGCCTGGCTTGGTTCGTAAATGTCAATAAGACGCTTGTGTGTGCGCATCTCGAACTGCTCGCGTGACTTCTTGTTAACGAAGGTTGAGCGAAGAACAGTCACCTTATTGATTCTTGTTGGAAGTGGAATCGGTCCGGATACCTTTGCGCCGGCAGTCTTAACCTGCTGGACAATATCCTTTGCACTCTGATCGATAAGAGCCACGTCAAATGCGCGGAGTCTTACACGAATCTTGCTGTTTGCCATCATTTACTCCTGCTGAACAGAGAGGCACCCGAAGGCACCCCTCCATTCATATTAACTACTCAATAATCTTTGTGACCTGGCCAGAAGCGATTGTGCGTCCGCCCTCACGAATAGCAAGCTTAAGACCTTCATCCATAGCGATTGGGTGGATAAGTTCGCCAACGATTCTAACATTGTCGCCCGGCTTTGCCATCATTGACCTGTCTGTATCAACAGATCCGTCTTCCTTCATCAGGTTGACAGTACCAGTGATGTCTGTTGTGCGGAAGTAGAACTGTGGTCTGTATCCAGTGAAGAATGGGCTCTTGCGTCCACCCTCGCTCTCGCTGAGAACGTAGATTGTGGCCTCGAACTTTGTGTGTGGAGTGATTGACTTTGGAGCAGCCAGAACCTGTCCACGGATAACATCCTTCTTTTCAATACCACGGAGAAGAATACCAGCGTTGTCTCCTGCCATACCCTCTGCGAGAGTCTTGTTGAACATCTCGATACCGGTAACAGTTGAAGCCTGTGTTGGGTGGATTCCGACCAGCTCAACAGCGTCGCCAATGTGAACAACACCGCGCTCGATACGTCCAGTAACAACAGTACCACGTCCAGTGATTGTGAAGATGTCCTCGATCGGCATAAGGAATGGCTTGTCCTCGTCGCGGACTGGGTCATCGAACCATGTGTCCATTGCTGTAAGCAGTTCCTCGATGCACTTTGTGTTCTCTGGATTGTCGCTCTCGTTCAGTGCCTTGAAAGCAGATCCCTTGATGATTGGTGTGTCAGCAGAGAAGCCGTACTTCTGGATTGTCTCCTTAACGTCCTCTTCAACGAGCATCAACATTTCCTCATCGCCATCAAGCTGGTCAACCTTGTTCAGGAAAACGATAATCTTTGGAACACCAACCTGGCGAGCAAGAAGCAAGTGCTCCTTTGTCTGAGCCATAACACCGTCTGTTGCTGCGATAACGAGAACAGCACCATCCATCTGGGCAGCACCGGTAATCATGTTCTTAACATAGTCGGCATGTCCCGGGCAGTCAATGTGAGCGTAGTGGCGCTTGTCTGACTGATACTCAAGGTGGCGGCTGTTGATTGTGATACCACGAGCCTTTTCCTCTGGAGCATTGTCGATTTCATCATACTTCAGGAGCTTATCACCATACTTTTTTGCACAGTATGATGTGATAGCAGCTGAAAGTGTAGTCTTACCATGGTCAACGTGACCGATGGTTCCAACGTTCATGTGAGGTTTAGTTCTTTTGAACTCTTCCTTTGCCATGATTTTCTCCTTGACCGCAAACCATCTGCGGCTTGTATAAAATTAATGTGCTGCACTTTAAGCCAGAAAGTGCCGCCACAAAACAAGTCACGTCACTTTCGCATACACACTTTTAACAAAATAAATTACAGATTATAGAAGGAATTGACAGAGCCATTCAATCTACTTCATCCGTTCGAAGCAGTCCGTTAAACACCACCATGTCATTACCATTCGATAATCGGTATAGCACTTAACCTTTCAATTTACTGGCGTAAACTGAACCGCAGGAACACCTTGCACTTTTACTGATTGGAAACCGCCGACGGTGGAATCCGGTGACAAGGGCTGCAAAAATCTGGGAGCACCATGTGCTGACTTTACGATTTTTACCGGACAGATTTTCCGTCCGCCTGAAACATCAAAGAACCCTTTGACAGTTGAAACCATTTGAAATCCTTATCAAAGTCTTGCAAGTGGTTCGGTACAAAGTTAATAATTTATATACTTTTTAATATTTTTGTTCAAGGGGTAAAGTCAATTTTATAAAGAAATCTCCATAAAAAAAGGACACCCATAATGAGTGTCCCCTTCCAGAATCCATCAAATGGATCCTTATTCTACCACCTGTAGTGGGCGAAAGCCTTGTTGGCCTCGGCCATCTTATGTGTGTCTTCCTTCTTCTTGTAGGCTGTTCCAGTGTTGTTGTAAGCGTCGAACAGCTCTGCGGCCAGAGTCTCAGCCATTCCATGTCCGGAACGATTGCGTGCAGCCGTAATCATCCATCTCATTGCAAGGGCCTCGCGTCTTGACTCGCGGATTTCGATAGGAACCTGGTAGGTAGCACCACCAACGCGGCGGCTCTTTACCTCGACCTGTGGCTTAACATTGTCAAGAGCCTTCAGGAACACCTCGAGAGGATCCTTGTCGGTCTTTGCCTTCAGGTTGTCAAGTGCCTTGTAGATAATCTTGAAGCATGTCTGCTTTTTTCCGTCAAGCATCATGCGTGTGACAAACTTTGAAACAACAGTACTGTTGTATCTTTCATCCGGAACAATCGGACGTTCAACTGCCTTCTTATGTCTTCCCATTTTCTAGCCTCCGATTATGCCTTTGGTTTCTTGGCACCATACTTTGAGCGTCCACGCTTGCGGCCATCAACGCCAAGAGTATCTTTGGTTCCACGGATGATATGGTAGCGAACACCAGGAAGGTCCTTTACACGTCCACCACGTACCAGAACAACGGAGTGCTCCTGCAGGTTATGTCCAATTCCTGGAATATATGCAGTAACTTCGATTCCGTTGCTGAGACGAACACGGGCAATCTTTCTAAGAGCCGAGTTTGGCTTCTTAGGTGTCATTGTCATAACGCGGGTACAAACTCCACGTTTCTGCGGACAGGACTCAAGCGCGGGAGCTTTGGTTCTGTTCGCTGCGGACTGACGTCCTTTACGAATCAATTGGTTTATTGTAGGCATCGCCTATTCTCCTATTTTATGCCGAGCAGCACTCTCGGACAGTATTGCTTACAAAGAATCCCCGGAATCTAAAAATTCCGAAGATTCCCAAACAAAATTTAGGTCCCTCAACTATATCGAATTCAGCTGGATTCCGTCAATAGGAAATCCAGAAATTAATCTTCGTCGGGGGTGTCAAGTATGCTGGCTTCCATGCTCTCGGTCTGAGCCGCCAGTTCCCTTTCCTGCCTGCGGATTTCAAGAATCTCCATCATCTTGGCATCAAGGTCCTCGCTGGATGAGTCCGAAAGCTTGATGTTGTGGTAAGCCTTCATACCGGTTCCAGCCGGAATCATGTGGCCAATTATGACGTTCTCCTTGAGTCCACGGAGATTGTCGGTCTCACCCGCGATTGCGGCATTGGTAAGAACCTTTGTCGTCTCCTGGAACGAAGAAGCAGATATGAACGAGTCAGTCGCAAGTGCAGCCTTGGTTATACCCTGGAACATAGGGCGCGCCACGGCAGGCTCTCCACCACCGGCCATAATTCTTTCGTTCTCCTCGCGGAACACATACTTGTCAACCTGCTCGCCGAAGATGAACTTTGTGTCGCCGACCTTTACGACCTCGACCTTTCTGAGCATCTGGCGGATGATTGTACCGATGTGCTTGTCGCTGATGTTAACCTTCTGTGAACGGTACACGCTCTGGATTTCATCCATAAGGAAGTTCTGGAGCTCGTTTTCACCAAGCACGGCAAGAACGTCATGCGGATCCTTTGAACCTGTGCAGAGCGGATCTCCAGCCTTGACATAGTCTCCGTCGCGGACAAGAAGACGCTTCTGGATTGGGATGTTGTGCACATAGTCCTTGTCGAACTCGTCACGCACAATGACATGGAGCTTGCTCTTGATAATCTTTCCGAATCTTACGGTTCCAGAAATCTGTGCGATAACGGCAGGGTCCTTCGACTTGCGTCCCTCGAAAAGTTCGGATACACGTGGAAGACCGAGCGTGATGTCGTTTGCCTTGGTTCCCTCGACAGGAATCTTTGCAAGAATATCTCCAGCCTTGACAGGAACTCCATCCTGCAGATCATAGTGGTCTGCGTCAACCCTTTCGGCAACTTCGATTGTCGTCTTCGCAGGAAGATGGTATGAGCCAAGCGGATTTCCAGCCTCGTCGCAAATCTTAATCTGCGGCTGCTTCACGTCAAGATGGATTTCGGTGATTGACCTGTCCTTCTCGTTGAAAGTGACACCAGGGATGACATCCTCGTAATGTACATAACCGTCCTGCTCACAGATGATAGGCTCGGCGTTCTCGAATGTCTTACCGATGGACTTGCCCTTTTCGACAATCCTGTTTCCTTTCACGAAATCAGCAAAAATCGTGCTTCCGTTTTCAAGAGGAGTGTCCTCGATGCGGCTGATAAGATAGATAACCTTGTCTTCCCTGTTGATGTGGATATAGCCGTTGTCCGATGGATAGATATCCTTTTTCTGGTGAAGGATTGCCTTGTCCTTGCGAACGAACGCACCCTCCTCCACAAGAATCTCGGACTCGTTTCCATAAGGATACTTGTTGAACAGCTTGGCGGCCTTCATCACACCACGGCGGGTAAGAAGCCAGTTTCCATCCTTCTCGACATGTGTGCCGGAAATGCTTTCGATATACACGGCATACTTCATCTTGATTGAGTTGTCGGATGCGGAAGTATCGGCAGCACCACCAGTATGGAAAGTTCGCAGAGTAAGCTGTGTACCAGGCTGTCCAATTGACTGTGCGGCAATTGTACCGACCGCCTCTCCGATTTCGACTATCTTGTTGCGGGCCAAATCCTTTCCATAGCACTTCACGCAGAGTCCATGCTTGCATTCGCAGGTAAGAACAGTGCGGAGCTTGACTTTCTCGACACCGGCGGCCTCAATCTTTTTAGCAAGATTTTCATCTATATACTGGTTAACGTCGCAAAGGAGCGTTCCGTCAACAGGGTCAAGGACTCTTTCAGCGGAGAAGTGTCCGGCAATGCGGGAGCTGAGGCTTTCAACAATTTCCTCTCCCTTCTTGATTGCCTTGTAGTCAATTCCGTTGATTGTACCGCAGTCCTCTTCGTTGATTACCACGTTCTGGGCAACATCAACAAGGCGGCGGGTCATGTAACCTGCGTCAGCCGTCTTAAGAGCTGTATCGGAAAGACCCTTTCTAGCACCGTTCGTTGAGATGAAGAACTCGATAACAGAAAGTCCGTCCTTGAAGTTTGAGCGGATTGGAAGTTCGATGATGTCTCCGTTAGGCTTCTGCATCAAACCGCGCATGGCTCCCAGCTGTGAAATCTGCTTTTCGGAACCACGGGCACCGGAATCGGCCATCATAAAGATTGTGTTGAATCCGTTCTTGTCCTCGCCCATCTCCCTGTACATGGCCTTTGTCAGCTTGTCACCAACGCTGGCCCAGATTCTTGTACTCTCGACATAGCGGTCGTGAGGAGTGATGATACCGTTGTTTGCCTGCTCGATGTATTCGCTTACCTTTGCGTCTGCGTCATCGACCAGCTTCTTTTTGTCCCTAGGAACAAGGATGTCGTCCATTGAAAGGGTCGCGCCGTAGAATGTTGCGTTCTTGTATCCAGTCGCCTTGATTGCGTCAAGCATCTGGACAGTAAGCCATGACCTGTCAACGTTGAAGATGCAGTTCATCAGCTTACAGAGTTCCGTATATGAGAAAGGCTCGCCGCTCGGTCTGTTGTAGATTCTGTTGAGACGTTTCATGGTGTCGGCATCCTTCCAGATTTTATCCAGTGCCACGTCGTCCATCACGGTGATTCCAAATTTCTCCTGCACCAGCTTTTTAACCAGCTTGTCGCTAGTCTGCTCGGTGTGGTAGACGGACTCAATCATCGCCTTCAGGGCCTTGTCGCCAAGTCTCTCGTTGTAGAAATCAACCTCATCGGGCATGGACTCGTTGAACGCAATGCGGCCCGCGGATGTGAGGATATATTTTTCATTGAGTGTGGCCTCGGTGTCTCCGTGCACGCACTTTTTGAGCACGCTCTTGAGCACCTTGATTTCAGCCTGCCATGCGATTGCGCCGGTTGTTGCCGCAAGTCTGACCTCATCAACGGAAGTATAGAGCTTGTGCTTGATTTCGGCACTCTCCTCCGGTGTGATGTATGACTTCATCAATGCCATAACCGGCTCGGAAGAGAATTTGTCTCCGTCCTTAACAACCTTTACAGGTCCACCGACAGTCTCCTTGTCCGGCTTGATTGATGTCATGTAGTAGATTCCAAGAACCATGTCCTGTGACGGATAAACTATTGTCTGTCCGTTTGCAGGGTCAAGGAGGTTGCGGGCTGAAAGCATGAGGTTCCAGCACTCCATCTGCGCGGCCTGTGTGAGAGGCACGTGGATAGCCATCTGGTCTCCGTCGAAGTCGGCGTTGAATGCCTTACATGCGAGAGGATGAAGCTTGAGTGCCTTTCCCGGAACCAAGACCGGCTCGAATGCCTGGATACCCAAGCGGTGGAGCGTAGGTGCGCGGTTCAGCATGACCGGATGCTCACGGACAACCTCGTCCAGAACCTGGTAGACCTCCGGGGCCTCCTGCTCGACAAGATTCTTTGCCTTCTTTATGTTTCCGGCCGCCCCCCTGTCAACAAGTTTCTTCATTATGAACGGCTTGAACAGCTCCAGAGCCATCTTTTCCGGAAGACCGCACTGCCAGAGCTTCAGCTCAGGTCCAACGACGATTACGGAACGTCCTGAATAGTCAACGCGCTTACCGAGAAGGTTCTGGCGGAAACGTCCCTGCTTTCCTTTGAGAAGGTCTGATATTGATTTGAGAGGTCTGTTGGAGGCACCCCTGATCATGCGGGTCTTTCTCTTGCTGTTGTCAAAAAGAGCGTCCACAGCATCCTGGAGCATACGTTTTTCGCTGCGGATGATGATGTCCGGAGCAAAAAGCGCCTCAAGTCTCTTCAGACGGTTGTTCCTGTTGATTACGCGGCGGTAGAGGTCGTTCAAGTCTGATGTGGCGAACCTTCCACCCTCAAGCTGTACCATAGGACGCAGATCCGGCGGAATGACCGGGATTACGTCGAGAATCATCCAGCTTGGCTTGTTACCCGAGCGGCGGAAATCTTCTATTATTTCAATCCTCTTGAGGGTTCTCTTGTCTACCTTCTTTCCCTTTTCGCGCATTATGTTGCGGAGCTTTTCGGCTTCGGAGTCAAGGTCAAGGTTCTCCAGAAGAATCTTTATTGCCTCCGCTCCCATCTCGGCCTGGAATGAATCACCGTAACGCTCTTTTGCGCTGAGGTACTCGTCCTCGGTCATAAGGGAATTCTTTTCGAGAGTAGTGCTGCCCGGATCAATCACGATGTACTTTTCATAGTACAGGATGTTGCGGAGCTGGCTCATCTGCAGGTCGAGAAGAAGTCCCATGCGTGTCGGAGTAGAATGATAGTACCAGATGTGGCTCACAGGCGCGGCAAGCTCAATGTGTCCGGTTCTTTCACGGCGTACCTTGAAGTGCGTTACCTCAACACCACAGCGGTCGCAGATTACACCCTTGTAGCGGATGCTCTTGAACTTACCGCAGTAGCACTCCCATTCCTTTGTGGTTCCGAATATCTTTTCGCAGAACAGACCGTCGCGCTCCGGGCGGAGTGTTCTATAGTTGATTGTCTCTGGCTTTTTTACTTCGCCGTATGACCAGGCACGGATGTTTTCCGGGGAAGCCAGTTTTATCTTAAGGCTTGCAAAATCCTGAATATCACGCATTCTCATCCTCCTTGTCAAAACCAGCACCCTGCTTGTCAATCAGTTCCTGGTCACGTTCGGTAAGGGCAATCTGTTTTCCCTTGTCGTCATAGATTGTGAAGTCCAGCGCAAGTCCACGGAGTTCCTGCACAAGAACGTTGAATGATTCCGGCACTCCGATTGGCGCGCTTGGGTCTCCCTTGACTATGGCCTCGTAAACCTTTGAGCGTCCGTTCATGTCGTCGGATTTGATTGTCATCATTTCCTGGAGAGTATTGGCTGCTCCATAAGCCTCCAATGCCCATACTTCCATTTCTCCGAGACGCTGGCCTCCGAACTGGGCTTTTCCTCCCAACGGCTGCTGTGTTACCAGAGAATAAGGTCCTGTTGAACGTGCGTGCATCTTGTCATCGACCAAGTGGTGCAGCTTCATAAAGTAGATTACGCCGACAAAAATCGGGTTGACGAAATACTCTCCGGTAAATCCGTCGTGGACCATCTGGCGGCAGTCCTTTGAAAGACCGGCCTCGGCAAGTTTTTCGGCAATCTGTTCCTGAGAAGGTGTCTGGAAAGCTGGTGAATCGTAGAATTCTCCCAAAACCTTTCCTGCGCGTCCAAGCTCGGATTCCATTATCTGACCAATGTTCATACGGGAAGGAACACCAAGAGGATTCAGACATACATCGAGAGGAGTTCCGTCATCAAGATACGGCATGTCCTCTACAGGAAGAATGCGCGCGACAACTCCCTTGTTTCCGTGGCGACCGGCCATCTTGTCTCCGACGACCAGCTTTCTCTTGTCCGCAATCAAAATCTTGATTCTTTCGCTGACTCCAGGCGGAAGCTCGTCACCCACAGCCCTCTTGAGGCGCTCGACACCGACGACAACACCCTGCACTCCATGTGGAAGTTTGAGTGAAGTATCGCGGACATCCCTTGACTTTTCACCGAAGATTGCATTCAAAAGTTTGAACTCCGGTGTATTTTCGGTCTCGCTCTTTGGAGTGACTTTTCCAACAAGGATGTCACCCGAGTGTACCTTGCATCCGACGTGGACTATACCCTCGGAATCAAGGTTGTCCAACATTCTTTCCGGCTGGTTCGGAACTTCGCGCGTGACAGTCTCCATTCCAAGCTTTGTCTCGCGGACATCGACCTCGAACTCGTGAATGTGGATTGAGGTGTACATGTCTTCCTTTACAACCCTCTGGCTGATAAGGACGGCATCCTCATAGTTGTATCCATTCCACGGAACAAATCCGACAAGGATATTGCGTCCAAGCGCAAGCTCTCCGTTGAATGTTCCCGGTCCGTCTGCAATTACATCGCCCTTCTTGACCTTTTCGCCAACCTGGACAGTCGGTCTCTGGTGGTTGCAGGTGTCGCTGTTGTTCTTCTGATATTTGAGGAGCGGATATTCATCAAGAGCACCGCCCTTGACTCCCGCCGGCTTAATCTTGATGAGGTCGCTTTCTACCCAGACAACTTCTCCGTCACGCTTTGCCTTTACAAGAACGCCGGAATCCATGGCCGTCTTGCGCTCCATACCTGTTCCGACATGTGGCGGCTCAGGGAACAGAAGCGGAACTGCCTGCCTCTGCATGTTACAACCCATCAAAGCACGGTTTGCGTCGTCATGCTCAAGGAACGGAACAAGGGATGCGGAAACGGAAATAACCTGGCGCGGAGAAACGTCCATGTACTGGATGTCCTTTGCCAGACGCGGCTGATAGTTTCCACGGTGGCGGCAAGGAATGAGCTCGGTCGGGAAAGAACCGTCCTCCTTCATGCCCTCTGTCACCTGTCCAACGTAAACCTCGTCCTCCTCGGTAGCGTCAAGCCACTGGACTTCCTTTGTTGCCTTTCCGTCAACAACCTTGCGGTATGGCTCCTCAAGGAATCCGTAATCATTTATGCGCGTAAAGATTGCGAGAGAAACAATAAGACCGATGTTTGGACCTTCAGGGGTCTCAATCGGGCACATGCGTCCATAGTGGGTCCAGTGTACGTCGCGGACTTCAAATCCTGCGCGGTCACGTGAAAGTCCACCGGGTCCAAGTGCGTTGAGACGGCGCTTGTGTGTAAGTTCCGCCAACGGGTTGCACTGGTCCATGAACTGGGAAAGCTGTGACGAGCCAAAGAATTCCTTCACGCCGGAAATAATCGGCTTGTTGGAGATAAGGTCCGCAGGCTTCAGGGTATCGATTTCCTTCATGCTCATGCGCTCTTTGGCAATGCGCTCCATCCTTGCGAACGCAGTCTTGAACTGATTTGTCAGAAGCTCTCCGACAGAACGCACACGGCGGTTTCCAAGGTGGTCCTGGTCATCAAGGAGATCCTGGTTGTTGTAGACCTCAATCAGCCTCTTGATTGTGTTGATTATATCTTCCTTTACGAGTGTAAGCTCCGTCTTTTCCGGGTTGTATCCGAAACGCTTGTTCAGCTTGTAGCGACCCACACGGCCCAAATCGTAGCGGCGGTCGTTGAAGAACCAGCTGTTCAAATCCTTCTCGGCCTGCTCGACAGTCACAAGCTCGGACTGCTGCACCGCTGAGAACACCTTGGAGATACAGTCCTCCTTGCTTGGCTCGTCAAGAATCTCCTGTCCCTCCTTCGCGTAGATGATTTCCTCGCGCTCGAAACAGTTGATAATGATTTCGCTGTCAAGAGACTCGTTCTTTTCCTTGTCGCTGTTCTTGTTGGTCCTTGTGTCAAAAACAATGACCGTGATTTTCTGCACCTTGTTGGCGGCAAGGTCGTCAAGGTCATGCGGATGAAGCTTTGTTCCTGCCTGGAAAAGTTTTTTCTCTTCACCGGTGGTCTCGTCTGTCACCATTACGGCACGGGCGAGAACCTTGTTCACCAGCTTCTCCCTGTCCTCAGCCTTTGAAGGTACATCAATCTCTTCCGATTTATAGAAGCAGTCGATGATTTCTTCCCTTGTTGAATATCCATAGGCACGCAGGAGGATTGTGGCGAGAATCTTCTTTTTGCGGTCAATCCTTGCGTAGATGAGGTCCGTCTTTTTCTGGTCAATCTCAAATTCAAGCCATGAGCCACGGTAAGGAATGATGCGGCTGGAGCAGATTCCCTTTTCCTTCTTGAAAATAACTCCAGGCGAGCGGTGAATCTGGCTTACGACTACGCGCTCCGCTCCGTTTATGATAAATGTTCCACGGTCCGTCATCAAAGGAATGTTTCCAATGTAAACGTCCTTCTGGAAAATGTGTCCGTCACTTTTGAAGGTCATGTTGATGAAGGCCTTGATTCCGACCTGGTAGGTCAGTCCCTTCTTTTTACATTCAAGTTCGCTGTATTTGATGTTCTCTTCATCCAGGACATATCTTTCATAGTCCAGCACGACATCGCCGTTGGGACTTTCGATTGGGAAAGTGGACCTGAAGACCGCTTCCAGTCCCTGGTTCAAGAGCGGCTCACCCTTGTCAAGCCGCTCCTTCTGAATAAAACTTTCAAACGATGAAAGCTGGATGTCGATAAGGTCAGGAAGTTCCATGAAATCCTGAATGTCCTTTCCGATGTACTTACGCTCAATTTTTTTTGTTTTTGCGAACATTGTCACCTCTTCTGGGGTTCTCTTGCGGTACTCTGCAACTGCTACAAACAAAAACTTTGTTCAGCACACGAAACAGTGTCCAAATACTTTTTAAACTACGACACAGAAAGCCTCAAAAGGCACTGCCCATTTTTCTGGACAACCTTTTGAAGCTCCATAAATTTTGTTCAGGCCATGTCGATGGAAAAACATCGAACGGCAGGGCAGGAAAAAAACTTCCCGCCCGGATTTTTTATTTCTTGCTTGCCTTACCACCGGCTGCTTCGATTTCAGCAATGAGCTTGTCGGCATCAGCCTTTGATACGTTCTCAACCAATGTTGTTGGAGCGCTTTCAACCTTTGCCTTTGCATCACCAAGACCGCAGTTAAGAGCTGTCTTGACAACCTTGATAACGGCAATCTTCTTTGCAGCGTCGAAGCTGTCAAGAGTAACTGTGAACTCAGTCTGCTCTTCAGCAGCAGGACCAGCGGCTGGACCAGCAGCAACAGCAACAGGAGCAGCGGCTGTAACACCGAACTTCTCTTCCATTGCCTTTACGAGATCAGCGGCCTGCTGAACAGTCATGTTTGCGATTGCTTCAAGAATTTCATCATTTGTGAGAGCTGCCATATTATCTTCTCCATATAAAATATGTTTTTTTGTTGTAGCGGATGGACAACTGTCTTCCGTTCTCTACATACATTTATCCACAGATAGTTGACAGCATTATTCAGACTAACTGTGGTTGATGCCTCTACAGCATCGTCAGGCCGTGAAGCCTGTTTTGAACTTAATAAAGCCCAATCCAACCGGAACAGATTTTACGCTTCTGTGGCTGGAGCTGCTGGAGCCTCGGTTGCGGCTGGAGCTGCTTCTGCTGCTGGAGCTGATGCTGCAGGACCTTCCTTTTCGAGTTTCTCCACATAAGCCTGCAATGTCGCGGCGAGCTGGCGGGCAGGACCATTGATTGCTGACATGAGCATTGCAATGAGCTGCTTCTTTCCAGGGAGCTTTGACAGGGCCTCAATCTTTGCCTGGTCCAGAACTTCCTTTTCAACGTATGCACCCTTTACGATAAGCGCAGGAGCATCCTTTGCAAAGTCAAAGAGAACCTTGGCGGACTCGTTTGCATCTTCCTTCACCAGAGCGATTGCAGTTGGTCCAGAAAGATAGTCTGCCACACCCTCGGTCTTAAGTTCATCAAATGCGATTTTAGCAAATGTGTTCTTGAAAACCTTCAGGCTTGCGTTCTTTTCGCGGAGCTTTCCACGGAGAGCCGTAATCTGCTCGACCGTAAGTCCACGGTAGTCAACGAAGATGTAGTCCTCGTATTCGCCAATAATCTTCTTGGCTTCATCAATTGCCGCTTGCTTAGCAGGCTGAAGCTTTTTTGCACGAACTGCCATTATGCTTCCTCCTTGTAGTCAATCCAGACGCCAGGACCCATTGTTGAGCTGATGGACACAGATCTGACAAATCCGACCTTCGCATCTGCCGGCTTCTTGCGCTTGAGTTCAGCAAGGAAAGCCTCAACGTTTTCAGCCGTGTCGGTCTCGGACATGGAAACCTTACCAACTGCAAGATGGATAACTCCACCCTTGTCTGCGCGGTACTCCGTGCGTCCCTTCTTAAGCTCAGAAACCGCACCAGCAATGTCGGCTGTAACAGTTCCAGTCTTTGGATTAGGCATAAGTCCCCTGCGACCGAGAACCATACCAAGGCGACCAACATCCTTCATCATGTCAGGTGTGGCGACGGCAACATCAAAGTCTGTCCAACCGCCCTTAACCTTGTCGATAAACTCTGTTGAACCAGCGTAGGTTGCTCCGGCATCAAGGGCTTCCTTGACACGCTCTTCCTTACAGAACACAAGGACGCGCTTCTCACCGGTGAACTGGTGTGGCAGAACCAATGTGTCACGGACAGTCTGGTTCTTTTCGAGCTTGAGTGAAATTGAAAGCTCCACAGTCTCGTCAAACTTTACATAGTGAAGATCTTTGACAAGCTTGCAGGCCTCCGCAATCTCATATTTCTTTGCAACATCATATTTTGTCAGTGCGTTGCGGTACTGCTTTCCGTGCTTCATTACTGGGCCTCCACTTCTACGCCCATACTTCTAGCTGTACCGGCGATGATTTTCTTTGCGGCCTCAAGATCGTTCGCGTTGAGGTCAGGAAGCTTCTGCTTTGCAATCTCTTCAAGGCTCTTCTGTGACAGCTTACCAACCTTGTCGCGCAGAGGATTTCCAGCACCTTTCTGGATGCCAACTGCCTTTTTGATAAGAACTGCTGCAGGAGGAGTCTTAAGAATGAAAGTAAAAGATTTGTCCTGGTAGACGGTAATTACTACAGGGATAATCAGTCCCTTTTCCATTGTCTTGGTGCGGTCATTGAATTCCTGCACGAACTTTGGCGCAGAAACTCCATGAGGTCCAAGAGCCGGTCCAATCGGTGGAGCTGGTGTCGCAGCGCCGGCGGGGCACTGTAACTTGATGACAGCTGTTACCTTCTTTGTGGCCATAATGTATCTCCTTACATTGGTGTGGGTGAAAAGCAAAGAACTTTCCCCCTAGCGAAACGCCTATGTCCAACGGACTTGCGTCTCTCCCAAATAAAGCAAAGGATTGGTTTTGCCAACACCTAAAACTTTCAAAAAAACATAGGGGCAATCCCGAAAAATGGAACGCCCCTCCAGAGGACCATTTAAATCCTCGTGACCTGGTTGCACTCCAGTTCGACCGGAGTTTCGCGGCCAAAAATCTGCACGTTGACCTTGAGCTTTGTCATGTCGCTGCTGATTTCCTCAACGGTTCCACTGAACGTGGCAAAAGGACCCGCGGTAATCTTAACATGGTCACCGACATCATAAGTCTGCTTTGACCTTGCCTTCTTCTCGCCCTTAAGCTCACCAGCAAGCTGGAAGACCCTCTTGGCCTCCTCCGTGCTGATTGGACGCGGACGCTCCGTTGGCGAGGTTCCGACAAAACCGTTCACACCCTGGATTCTTCTGATTGCGTTGCAGGTGGACTTCCATCCCAAATCCGGCAAATCCATCTCCACCATCACATATCCCGGGAGTATCTTGTTTTTTCTTTCGCGGACACCCTTGTTCTTGGTCTCCTCCAGCACGGTCTCCATCGGAACTTTCACTTCGGTAAGAATTTCAGAATCCAATTCGCCGTTCGCAAGAAGACGCTTAAGGGTATTTTCGATTTTCTGCTCGTATCCCGTAAAAACCTGGACAATATACCAACTCTTTGACATGAAAACTACCTTCAAATAAAAAAGCACGAGACCCAGACCGCTCAAACTAGTTGGTCAGGAACTTTCCTGTAAACACGAAACTGTAGCCGCCCATAAACAGGAAGTCCAAGGCCCCCAGAATCACGGCAAGCACAACAATCGAAATGACAAGAACTTTCATAGAGGACAGGACTTCTCCCATTGAAGGCCAAGAAACTTTTTTAAGCTCAGCAACACACTCTTTGCAAAACCGGAAAATCTTCTTCATAGTTATCCTCTTTGATTTTTTGACTGGAATTCATGCACTAAAAAATGTACACAAGTGACGCTCTCTCAATAAAAACAGATAAAAGCTCACAAAAGACAGGCCAGGCAGGACTCGAACCCGCGACAACCGGTTTTGGAGACCGGGACTCTACCAGCTGAGCTACTGACCTATATTCCGACAATCAAAAGAAAGCCGGAAGTTGATTCATAATTACTTTACCTTGGTCTCTTTGTGCAAAATAGACTTGCGGCAGAACGGGCAATACTTGTTCTTCTCAAGCTTGCCGGTTATATTCTTGCGGTTCTTGTAGGTTGTATAGTTCTTTCTCTTGCAATCGGTGCACTGCAATGCGATGATTTCGACTGCTGACTTTTTCTTGCTTGCCATGACTTGCTCCTATTAAAATTTAGCTTACATGGAATGTGTAAGACTAAAGCTCCCGAGCGGAATCGGACCGCTGACCTCATCGTTACCAACGATGTGCTCTACCGACTGAGCTACAAGAGCGAATCGTCCAAAACTGTGACGTGTTTATAGACTTTACAAAAAGGATTGAAATATGTCAATAGGAAAACAGCCAAAAAGGACATATTTTTTTACTATTTTGCTCCTAAATTAAACAAGGGACCCGAATAGTAACACTACCCAGATCCCTTGTCGTCCGTTTTCACGGACATCGGAGAGAGTTTATCAGCTTATTTACAAGCTACCTATATTTATACACCGTTCTAAAAAAAATGTCAACAGTCTTTTCAGCCATTCTTCAAGAAAGCAAGCGCCATGGACGGCATCCGCAAATCAATCCATGGAGCCACACCCCGGTTCTGCCCGCAAACTTGGTCAACCGGCTTTCCGGGGTTACATTGCTGCGCAAGCCGCACGCGGCCCCCTACAATCCGGCGTAAAATCCACCGTGACCACCTGTCTCTGCCTATTTTTTTCCGCCAAAGAGAGCCGCCACAAGCTCACCAAGCGACTCCACCGACTCCCCCGTGTTTTCAAAACTTGGACCTATGACCCTCGAAAAAGAAAGCTCCCTGGCAGTCTTTACCCTCTGTCTAAGTTTTGTCACAGGACGAATCTCACCCGCAAGACTCAGTTCACCGACAACCAGGGTCCCCTCCGGAAGCGGAACATCTGTCCTGGCTGAATAAAGAGCCGCAGCAAGAGCCGCATCTATCGCACTTTCGGTCAGACGCACGCCGCCCGCCACATTTATGTAGAGGTCCTGGTCCGAAAATTTAAGGCCGACCCTTTTTTCAAGAACCGCCGCAACCCTGCTCACCCGCGCGGAATCAACCCGGTCGGAATACACCCGGCTAATCGAAGCCTTGGACGGAACCGTGAGTGCCTGAATCTCCACAACAAACACACGGCTCCCCTCGAACACAGGGACACAGGCCACACCAGCCGGAGTGCCACTCTTTCTGCGTGTGACAAAAAGAGAGCTTGGGTCCGCCACACATTTCAGCCCGTCCGAATCCATCTGGAAAATCCCCAGCTCATCCACCGAGCCAAAACGGTTTTTCTGTGCGCGCAAAAACCTCACCTCGTCGCCGCTCCTCTCAAAAGACAGAACAGTGTCAACCATGTGCTCAAGGCTCTTGGGGCCAGCGATTGCGCCATCCTTTGTTACGTGGCAGGTCATAAAGAGAACCGAATCCCGCTCCTTTACCCACGAAATCAGCTCGTTGGCACAATATTTCAGCTGGTTGACCGTTCCCGGAATCATGCCGGCCTCCACCGAATATACGGTCTGGATTGAATCGACAATCACCATAAGGGGACTCAGCGACGTGAGAGCATCAAGGACATCCTCCAGACGCAGGGTACACAGAATCTCAAGCCTGTCCACATCAAGCCCCAGACGCACCGCACGACCCTTGACCTGGGACGCGGACTCTTCTCCCGAGACATACAGCACACGGCCATTCCCCGACGACGCAAGAACCGCCGCCGCACACTGAATCAAAAGGGTTGACTTTCCAATTCCAGGCTCCCCGCCGACAAGGATTGCGGACCTCTTTGTCGCTCCACCGCCAAGCACACGGTCAAGCTCCACATTGCCAGTCGGAATTCTGCCCTCGTCCTGCATGGAAATTTTGGACATTGGAACCGGGCGAACCTTTGCAACAGTTCCGTCGCTCTTTTTCTGGAAACCGGCGGCATTTGGATCGACAATGCACTCTTCCATCGTATTCCACGCACCGCACTCAGGGCATCGACCGAGCCACCCCGGCTGCGTATACGAACACTCCGAACACTTGTAAACAATGGAACCCTTCTTTTTTGCCATAAACTTTCCTCTACAATCAAGTCTGCCCGAATCAAAAGGCTATTGCGTCAATATCGCTGTCGCCATCGGAATCTATGCGGATGAAAACATCGTTCGGAAGGCAGGCCACCCATGAACCGGAATCCGAAATCTTTCCGCACTGGACACAGGTTTTGTTTGGACACGGGGAATCCTCGAACCACGCCGAGCCATTCTCAACAACTATGACCGAAATCCCCACGGACCCCCGCAGCTCATAACGACCGTCTTTTTCCAGCGGATAGACATACTCGTCCCCACAGCACGAGACAACCAGACTCCTTTTTCCCCCGGAAGATTTTTTTATCATAAAAATGGAAAAAACTATCGCCGCCGCAAACAGAACCACCGCCACGGCATCACCAAAACGAAACCTGTTCATATCCGCAATTAAAAGGTATGGATTTTATGCCAAAAAGTCAAACAAAAATCCCCGGGGACCACTCCATTTTAGAGATTTGTGATAAAAAATTGGGACCACCCGAACCAAAGTTCAGGCAGTCCCAAGTTTAGATGAAATTTAGCTACCCGATGGGGCTATTTGTTGCGGACTACACGGAAACCGGTGTTATTGTTGTGTTCAAATGGGTATTCAGCCATTTTGAAAGTTTTTACACACTCACCACCCTGTATATAGTGTCCTTTAACACCAGCAGGTCTAAGTGTCGCCTTCGCATAAGTTACCGGCTCTCCCTCCACAAAATGATCCGCCCAGAAAGAACCGCCACGTGTAACACGACGGAAAGGTGGCTGATAGTATCCATATTCATAGTCCCAGCCTTCTGCCCAACTGGCTTTTTTGATGATACCGCCATCCCACTGATAGCTTCCGGGGCCTGTCGCCGGCAGATAGCTTTCAACAGCTGTACTTGCCCAGAGATGATAAGGACCCACTGGTCCCGGCATAGAGCAGGAGTACCAGTCCCAGCACCATTCCTCCACATTGCCGAGCATATCATACAGTCCGTTCTGGTTTGGCTTCTTTCCCTTCACCTCATGGGTTTTCAGGTCATACAGTTCCAAAGAATCCGCGTAAATATCAGCCTCTCTAAAATTCACTTTGCCGGAGTTATTGTACCACCATGCCTCGTTATCCAATTTTTTTTGGTACGCCAACAGGGTAGCTTCGTATTCCTCATAATCGCTATAATAGTTTATCCAGGTGTCCATATCAACGGGATCTGGATTTTTGCTTGGAAGTTTTCCATTTTCACTTACAGCCGCAAATTCCCATTCCGCTTCGGTCGGAAGCCTGTAGCCATTTGCGGATGTGTTGAACACAATGTTCTCCCAAGGATCTTTGTACACTCCCCTGGTAGAAGTGTCTCCCCATTCGTCAATATACTGCTCCTCAAAAATGCTGGTGCTTCTATCAACCTTCACGCCATATTTTCCGCCCTTCTCATAGACATTCGGCCACTTTCTCGCATCCGTCACGCCGTTCACGCTGTAGCATGGTGTGAGTCCTTCATTGGCACTCCTGAGGTTGCAGTAAAGGACAGCCTCGTACCAGTTGGCGAAATACATTGGATATTTGTTTCCCTTGCCCCATTTGGCTTCCGGTCCCGCTGTTCCTGTGGCCATCGTCCAGTGGTCGTAGTCGAATTCACCGTCCTCGTTAAGTCTGTATTTCTTGTACTGGAATGTTGATTCTGGAACACAGTATTTTGCGTACTCCTCCTGAGTCACCTCGTGGTCGCAGATGTAGAAGTCTCCAATCTCGATGGAGCGTCCCTTTACGAAAATGTCGGAGAAGTCCCTGTCGCCCTTAATCTTTCCTCCCTTGACCAAAACAAAGTCGCTCGGGATTGTCGGAGTTGTGGTTGTTCCTGTGTTTGTTGTCGTTCCAGTGCCTGCATCCTGTGTCGCCGGTGAATTTTCAAGAGCGTCCAGCTTTGCCTGTGCATACGCAAGTTTTTCGGATGCCCCCGGATATGTCTTTGCGTCCTTGAACGAGGAGAT
>CACZPR010000016.1 GCA_902783155.1 uncultured Spirochaetaceae bacterium | reverse complement strand
CTTAGCGGAACAGAAAGCCGCATCCGTTCAACCTGCAAAGGCGCAACCGTAGAAAAAGGCCTTGCCGTTCAGGGAAAGGTTGCCCAGTCCAACAGAAGTGCAGCGAAAAAAGCTGTTCAGGACTGGCTGATAAAATTAGGGAAATAAGTGGCAGCTGGACTATGAATGGCGATAATACTTGCTTTTTTTTTCAGGATAAACCAGAGGGTAACCATTGTCCCGTGATCAAGCTCCCTTCTTTTTTCACCGAGAGTGCCTGCGGGGAAATGCAGAGCTTTTGCCTTGCCGACCAAAAGATTTACAAGCTCCTCATCGTAGGCAACATTGAACTTAACATTCGGCGCATTAAAATCAGAAAGCGAACCTGACGCACTGGAGCCAGGAGAAATGTGAAAATAATCCGCATACATTATGCTGTGGGGACTTGAGATGATAATAGTCTCAGGACGGAGAGCCGCAATTTCTTCCGCAACTTTTTCATAAGCCCTAATTGTTTTTTCAATCTGTTTTTCACTACCCCGCCCGACATCCGGAACAATCATCGGCGGATGCGGAACCATAAAAGCTGCAACAATCGACATGTGAACCTCCTGATTTTAAACGATGCAAAATGTTTTGCACTATTTTATTTTATAATTTTTTTGTTCGTAAATCTATGGGTGATTGACATTCCCCATTCCTATGGATGTTGCGCCAAAAAAGTCTTAATCGGAAGAATTTTTCCTTCATCATCATCCACTCGGATTTGAAATTCTGAAAATACATTAAGGACTTGTTTTACAAATGCATCAGAATTAAAAAGCACGGAATAAAAATGACAGTCGGAATCTTTGATTTCCGGTTCATCATAATCATCTTTCATGGAATCATCAAAATCTATGAAAAGATGTTCTTCAGCATTTTCTACTGTCAATCTATTGTCTAAGACTAAGCTGCATTGAAATTTTTTTTCAAGTGTATCTTGCAATAACGCAAATGTAAAATTACACTCTGTTATAAGAATAAGGTTTTTCATTGTCGCTTACCTAAAATTAATCCCCAATATATTTTCCTTCTAAACATATTGGGGCATGTTCTAATCCTTAAGAAAATCAGCTTCAGAACTCTTGAATGAAAAAGTATGGACATCTCCATCATCCGTTTCAACAGTTAATTCTACATTTCCAGAATATGTTGCATTCAGCTTGAGAATAGAATCACTATCAATTTCATATTCATCGTGCAGAAAATCAGAAACTTCATAAAATATAACTTTTACAGAACCGTTTTCCTTTTCACCATCTTTGAAATTTTCCTGAGCCCAATAACAGAAATCAATTTCAAAGGTAAGTTCTTTTCTCTCGGCATTGTAGTTAAAGTTCTCCAAGAGACTATCATGAAAATAATAAGCCTTTATAAAATCCAAGATTTTCATATTTTACTCCCCCTTAAGGTATAATATGAGAGGCTTTAGAGCCTTTCGCACAGGGATTGCCATCTTTATCAAGATACCTATCCTCTTTGCCTGTAGAATTTGGATTTTCGATATGATAATGGTCTTTTCCCTTAAAGCCATTTGCTCCTGGTATACCTTTATCGAACCGAATATCAAAACCTGTCTTAGGATCATGAAACGTCTGCGAATCAGAATTCTGCTTCATTTTAAGAGGTGTCGTTTCTTTCCACCCATTTTTTAATAGGATATTAGGATTCTTTGGTAATGATGGGATAATCATGTTAGCTTCGCGCTTAATTTGATTATCAGTCTTACCGCTTCCCCTAATTCTATCAATATTTGCAGCTCTACTTACGCTTGTTCCCGAAAAAAGACCGCTGCTTTCCTTACTCATTTGGCATCACCGGCAGTTGCCTTTTTTCTATTCCTTGCAGTCTGATAAGATTTTACCACAATTCCCTGTGTTTGTAAGTCCTTGAAGAACTTATAGCGGGCAGAACCGTAAACCAGAATTATTTTCGGACAGAGTTCCTGCACCATCATCTTAAGATAGTGCTCATATTCTGGCCAATTTGCAGAATGTCGTAAATTACCTGCAGTCATTTCTTTTTGACATGTTTCAAAAAATATTTCATTCCCGTTCATTGAAAATGGCAATATCCTATATTGTATGATATAATAGAACGCGTGCGGCATTTAGTTTTTCTGGAGGAAGTCGAACATGCAAAACATTAAAAAGTGGCAGCCTGAGATTTTGAGCAGCAGACCAAGCAGTTCAGGAAATGGTGTGGAATCATACAGCTGGAAGACAGTACAGGATGCATTGTTCAAGTCCGTTGCAAAAAATGATGAGTACAGCGTGTCTCAACTGATTCTTGCAGGAGCAGACATGAATGCATGCAACAAATACGGCATGACCGCACTTATGGTTGCCGCCGAACACAACGCAAAGGATGTGGCTTCCCTTCTCATTAAGGCAGGAGCAGATTTGGAAGCTGTAAACAATTTGGGACTTAATACATTGCAGATAGCAGCCGGAAACGATTCAATCGATGTTGCGGAAGAACTTATACAGGCAGGTGCTTACGTTAATGCAAAGACGCCTGACGGAGAATCTGCACTTTCCATCGCCATAGAAAACAAAGCCCATGAGATAATGATACTCCTTCTTGCCGCAGGTGCCAGACCAGATTTTGCAAAGAAAAAAGAGAAACGTGTTTCTGCTGTTTTTGGAGATGGCGACAGTAAAGAAGATGAAAGCTGTTTCGGCAAAAAGGGAAATGTCAACGGAAACATTTCAGATTCAGAAAAAGATGATGATGACGGTAATGATGCCCATAATGATGGCAACAGCAAAAACGGAAACAGGACAGATTCAAAAAAAGATGTTGATGGTAGTGACGGCCGTAATGGAGACAATGGCGGAAACGATGGTGATGGTGGCGATAATTCATCAGGAGACGGGAATGGTGACGATGAAAATCCGAATTTAAAAATCCTGTCGTATCTGCCCGGACCAATTGCAAAAAACGCTCCCACTCCAAAAAATCTTGTAGGCACTTTATACGGCGGTCACGGAGGAGACTGTCTTGCAATGGAAACATCCTTTACAAAAGAAAGCAAACCGACCGGTGTTTCTAAGGCAGAACAAGGAAAATCCGTCAGAATATTTAAAAACCTGGATCCGTTCATAAATGGAGATGTCGGCCTTCCTATTGATGAAGCCAGCATATTCGTAGATTATGCGAAATATAAAAAGCCCGAACGAAAAGATGAAAGGCCCGCACGAAAGGATAAAAAAGAAGATTATGATACGAATATGTCGCAGTTCTATAAAGAAGCAAGGGTAAATCACGAACATGAAGAAATCAAAAAGCGTTATTCATGGATTCAGGCGGCAAAAGAAAATGACCTTCACATTGCAAACCTCTTGACTGTCGCTGGTGCGGATATAAATGAAAAAGACATGTACGGACAGACGGCCTTGATGTATGCAGTATCCCAGGATTTGGAAAAAGGCGTTCAGCTGCTTTTAAAAGCCGGTGCCGATGTGAATTTAAAAAATGCAAGGGATGAAACCGTTTTGATGAGAGCCGCATTCAAAAATCTTCCCGACATGCTGTCCCTTTTGATACAAAATGGAGCCAATATAAACGACAAGGACATAAGCGACTGGACAGCCCTGATGTATGCTTCAAAGCGCGGTTCAAAACAGTGCATTGACATTCTGCTAAGAGCCGGTGCCGATGTCAACGCCAAAAACAAAAAGGGAGAAACCGCCGCCCAGATTGCCCGGAAACGGGGATAGCCAGAGACTGCGAAGTCTTTTCTGTAAATTCAGTAGGCTGCGGTAAAAAAAATTAATGCGGGTGTATCCCGTAAGCAGCTGACAGCTACTGTTTCTTTTCTGAATATAAAATACTGCTGATTTTTTATCAAGAGTAAAACACTAAAGACAGCTTCGCTGCAGGAAGCTGTCTTTTTTATGATTAGTCAGGCAGACGGTCTTCGTACATTATGCACATTTCGCCGTAGGCCTGGCCCCAGTTATGAATCGGCTGAGTCCATTTTTTTGTTGCTTCAAAAGTAGCAAGGTACAGGGCTTTGAGCAGAGCCTGGTCACTTGGAAAGACGCTGCGCTGACGATTGAGTTTACGGTAGCAGGAGTTCAGATTTTCAATCGCATTCGTGGTGTAAATGATTTTTCTGACATCCTTAGAGAACTTGAAAATCGGAACAACTACATCCCAATTCTCTATCCAGCGCTTCATGGAGTTAGGATATTTTGATGACCATTTTTCAACCACCCGGTCCCGGGCTTTCCGGCCTTCCTCTTCGGAATGTGCATTGTAAATAGTCTTCAGGTCAGCGGCAAATGATTTCATGTCTTTTGAGGCAACATATTTCAGAGTGTTGCGAACCATGTGAACCATGCAGCGCTGATAATCAGTTTTTGGGAAGGCGGCCGTTATCGCCTCTTTGATTCCTGTAAGCCCGTCAGCACAGATAATCATAATATCCTGCACTCCACGGTTCTTAAGCTCGTTGAGAGCGTTCAGCCAGAACTTAGCGCTCTCATTTTCGCCTATGGCGAGTGACAGAACTTCCTTTCGGCCGTCACAAGTGAGGCCAAGAATTACATAAGCTGCCTTTTTGACAATCACGCCGTTGTCCCTGACGGAATAGTGAATGGCATCGATGTAAATGACCGGATAGACATCATCAAGCGGCAGGTTCTGCCATTCTTCAATCTGCGGAAGTATTTTATCTGTGACATCTGAAATAAAACCTTCAGAAACATCAAAGCCGTAGATATCTTCGATGGTGTCAGAAATCTGACGGGTTGTCATTCCCTTTGCATACATGGAAATGATTTTGTGGTCGATGTCGGAAATATCTTTCTGGCCTTTCTTTACAACCTGAGGTTCGAAGGTTGATTTTCTGTCCTGGGGAACTTCAAGCTCAACTTCGCCAATACTTGATTTTACAGTTTTCGATTTATAACCGTTACGATAATCATCATTGTCAGAACGTTCTGATTTTTCATACCCCAGATGATCTTCCATCTCAGCTTCCATCATTTCTTTGATTGTACTGCCGAGAAGATCTTTTAATGCTTCCTGGATGTCATGAGCGTCTTTGATGTCGTATTCAGCAAGAAGGCTTCTGACGATTTCTCTTTTGCCTTCTGTCATTACGACTTTGTGTGGTGGAATTTTTTCTTTTGCCATAAGTATGCTCCTGTGTTTATTTTACCACAGTGCCTACGTTTTAGGAATTTACAGAAAAACTTTCACAGAGTCGATAGCCATAAAATTACACTTCCATCAGCATTTCTATCGGACATTCAAGGGCTTTTGAAAGGGCAATAACGCTTTCTGCTTTTGCCGCATTGATGTTCTTTACCCTCTGTTCGTATTGCTGAATTGTACGCACCGGCACTCCGGAAACTTCTGCCAATTCGCTTTGTGAAAGACCTGCTGCAAGACGGTATTTTTTGAGATTTGTTTCGGATTTTCGGGATTTATAAAGCTCTGTCATTTTGTCACAGAATTGTGAAATATCCATTTCATGGTAAGGATTATACATAGCCAGTATTTCTGTAATGGGAATCAATGAGTTTATCTGCTTAAAAGTCAGATTAGTCTGCCATTGAAAAAAAGACAGTGCCCAACCTGTCCAATATTCCGGACTTCGATTTGCTGCAGGACGATATTTTTTTGCAAGATTTTCATCCCCTATTACTTCCAGAGCAAGTTCTACACCTGAAAGACCAGCGATTATTGATGATTCGCCCGATTCAAAACGTTCAGATACAGGGGACGCTAAAAAACTTTGATAAAACTTTTCAAATGGAAAGTTTAATATTTGTGTTTCCTAAATTCAATTAAGATTTGCACTTGCCTTCCACATAATCTTTTCAAGCCTTTGACCACATATTTTGCTTGTGCTATAATATTATGTATGAGCAGAAGCAGGCTTTCCATAAGGAGAATGATAAAAAATGAAAGGAAAAACTATAATCAAAACAACAGCTTTTCTGGGATTGATATTTACTTTACTTTTTATATCTTGTGCGAATACAACTTATATCGAAAAGAATTATTCAACAAATATTAAAAAGCTGAAGGACTGCAAGCCGTATACAACAGAATCTGTTTCATTTGAATTTAAGGATCTTGTTGACCAGAATCAGGCTGCAGTAATTCGTGAGTATTTTAAACAAAACGCCGGTCTTGATCTGGATGCTCTTGCAACTTCTTCCAAAACTACATGGGAAAAGGCCGTGGAACTTGCCTGCTTTGTTGCCAAAAATATTCCCCACGATAATCAGAAAGAACCAATTGATGAAAGAAGTGCAATTTCTTTGTGGGAATATTCCAGACGTGTAACTACAGGCTTTAACTGTCGCTGGCACAGTATTCTTTTAAGCGAGCTCATGCTTTCTGTTGGAATTAAAAACTGTTTTGTGTCCTGTATGCCGGAAGATAAAGAAGACAGCGATTGTCATGTAGTAAATCTTGTATGGCTCCCGGAACTTAATAAGTGGGCTATGATAGATTCTGATATGCTGGAGTATGTTACGGATCATAATGGAACACCTCTTTCTCTGCAAGAGATGCGTGAATCTATTATTCAGGATAAAACCTTATATATTAAAGTTCTTCCGGGCTTTGAAAATTCCTGGGTTGCACAAAAAAATGGACTTAAATATATGCAGGCTTATTGGGCTAAGAATCTTTACTGGTTTTGTGTGCATACAACATATGGTTTTGGCCTGGAAGGAAAGAAAACCTTGTCTGATAGTTATGTAGCGCTTGTTCCACCGGGTTATGACTGTAGTTATACATCATTAGATGAAGTGACATCAAATGCATCGGCTTTCTGGGGCAGATAAAGGAAACCCTGATGCAATGAATGCTGCCCAGGGTGGTCCAGATTGGCGACCCTCCAAAAATTGACAACCATCATACTCTAAACAAACGGATTTGTTCAGGTCTAACGACCTTCACGTAGAAAAAAGTGAGCAACGTTAGCTGCGAACCAATCCGCTTGTTGCTTTTTTTCCGCTATTGCCATGCTCGGAAAAACAAAAGATTTCCCAAAAAATGTGCAATTTTTTTTACAATCCTGATTTCCACGGCATATTATATAATATGTGAGGTGAAAGTTGAAGCCGATTGATGAATTGACCTTTATTGACG
>CACZPR010000015.1 GCA_902783155.1 uncultured Spirochaetaceae bacterium | reverse complement strand
GTTTTACCAGTTCCAGTCGCCATAACAAACATCATGCGTTTTCGACCTTTTGCATAAGCTTCTACAACAAGATCAATTACTGCACGCTGATAATAACGGGGTTCTTTTCCATCTGTTCCGTGATAATAATCTTTACTAATTATTTCAATCTGTTCTGGAGTATATTGTTTGTCCTGAACAAATTTCTGCCAGAGTTCACTCTGTGTTGGAAATTCTTCCATAGAGAACTCTTCTTCATGTCCTTTAATCAGGTCTGTAAATACAAAGGATTTTCCATTACTGGAAGCTGCAAAAGGAGCTTTCAAAAGATTACAGTAATTAATTGCCTGCTGTATGCCAGTTCCTTCAATCTGGTTAGCGCGTTTAGCTTCAACGACACAAAGTGGCTGGTTATTTGGAGCAAAAAGAAGATAGTCAGCAAATAAAGCTTCATCACGGAATGACTGGCCATCCTCATCAATCTGAACACGACCATCCGTGATTTTATACTCATAACGCATATTAAACCCAAGCTTCCATCCTTTAGCTTTGAGTGCGTCAGTTATAAATTCTCTTGTTTCTGTTTCATTAAAATCGTCGTCTAATGAGTCCATAAATGCCAAATCCTACTTTTATATTATATCATGAAAAGAAAAAAAAGATTAGAAAATCTTTAAAAAACAAAAACTTTTTTCTGCCAACTTCAAAAAAAACACATCTTTTCATTTTTAGTTCAAATCATGGTCATTTTCCAGCAAAGTTAGGCAAAAACGTTGCAAGAGCAATTTCAGCCTACCATCCCCCCCCCCTTAAATCCCAAACAATTCCGCAACTTTGTCGTCGGTCATAATCCGCTTGCTTGGACGGTCGGCGTTTTCTATCATGCTTTCGATTCGGTCTTTGATTGCGTTGCCGATTAGTTTTTCCATGTCCACTCCACGTAGCTTGAAGAAGAGGAGAGGGTTGGTGTCGAAGCGAGAGCCGATTCCGTAAAGCACTGCGGCCGTATGCTTGCACATGTCTGCATAGTCGGGGCACGAGCATTTGAAGTGAATCTTTGCCATTGAGGGGAAAAGTCCTGCACCTTTTTCGGTGAAGAGGGATTTTAAATCATCAGGGAAATTCCCTTTTACAAGGTCGTCGATGTTCTGGATTTTTGAGGCGCATTTTTCTACGATTCTGTCGTACTGTTCTTCCGTAAGTTCATCAATTGTAACGGTGACGCTGTAGGGTTTTGTCCTGCTTCCCTGAACGAGTGCCGTAACCTCCCCTGCTTCTATCTGCAAATCAAGCACACAATTTGCACGTACGTATTTTCTTCCGCGTTCGAGTCGGCTGTAGTAGTCGGCATATTTTTCAAGGTTTTCGCACCATGATTTTCCCCACCAGCTTTTTGCGATTGTGCGTCCATCAATTTCGACGGGAGAAAGTTCCACGCCTTTTTTTCGTTGCTCTTCGACATATTTTTTTGCCTTTGCTTTTAATTCAGAAACTGAGGTGTATGTGTATCCGCCGTAATAATCGTAGTAACTCATCTTATGCCTCCAGTCTGAACATTTTCAAAAGCTCTTCGTTCGTCATTTCCGTTATCCAGTTTTCACCGCTGTCCGCACCGATGACATTTTGCGCAAGTTCGATTTTGCTTTTTATAAGCTCATCGATTTTTTCTTCGATTGTTCCAGTGCAGACGAATTTGTGGACCATCACATTTTTTGTCTGTCCGATTCTGAATGCTCGGTCGGTCGCCTGATTTTCCACTGCGGGGTTCCACCAGCGGTCAAAGTGAATCACGTGGTTTGCATTCGTAAGGTTCAATCCCACGCCGCCAGCCTTTACGGAAATCACCATGTAGGGAATGTATTCGTCGCTCTGGAATTCTTCCACCATTTTGTTTCTTTTTGCAACCGATGTTCCGCCGTGCAGGACAAAGCCCCTTATGCCGAATACGCTGGAAAGAAAATCATCCAGTGCAGGGCAGATTTCCTTGAACTGGGTAAAGACAAGCACACGCTCTCGCTTTTCGTAAATCGTCTGGCAGAGTTCTCGCAGGTATTCAAACTTTCCGCTTTCTTTTTCCGCGTAACTTTCTCCGTCCGTAAACTGGTCGGGATGATTGCAGATTTGTTTGAGTTTCATGATTGAAGAAAGGACAAGGCCGCGCCTTTTCATCGAGTCTGCATCTTCTTTGAGTTTTTCAATTTTCTTTGCAAGATCGTCAACAAATTTTTTGTAAAGCACCTGCTGTTTTTTGCTCAGCGTGATGTAGTCGGTCATCTCCATTTTTTCCGGCAAATCGCTGATGATGTCCTTGTCCGTTTTTAAGCGCCGCAACATGAACGGGCTTATCATGGCCTTGAGCTTTGCATATCCACCTTGATTCTGCGAAAGCGATGTGCAGAATTTTTTGAATTCGGAAGAAGTGCCGAGCAGTCCCTTGTTCAAAAAATCATAGAGCGACCAGAGGTTTGTCAAATCGTTTTCTATCGGGGTTCCTGTCAGCGCAATTTTGTTTTTTGCTTTCAACGATTTGACTGCCTTTGTCTGCTTTGACGACGGATTTTTTATTGCCTGTGCTTCATCAAGAATCAACAGGTCCCATTCTGTTTGGCCAAGTTCTTCAAGGCGGCTTATCATGCTGTATGTCGTGATGCGGAGAAATTGCGATTCAAAATCAACAGGAGTTTTTTCTGATTTTGCCGAACTGTGAAGGATTTCAACGCACATCTCTGGCGCAAACTTTTTGCATTCATTTTGCCAGTTGCCCAAAAGGGAAGCGGGAACGACAAGCAGCACCTTTGCATCAGGCTGATTGGTACGCAGAGTTTCAAGATATGCAAGAACCTGCACGGTTTTTCCAAGTCCCATGTCATCGGCAAGACAGGCTCCAAAACGGTAGCCCATCATCTTGGAAAGCCATGAATATCCGTTTGTCTGGTAGGGTCTGAGTTTTGCGTTAAAAGTTTTCGGTAATCCAATTGCGTCGGATTTTTTTACCGTGCGTAAATCTTTTAGAAGGTTTGTTATCCATTTGTCGTTTGAAATTGTAAAACCGTCGATATCAGCAGAATCATCATTATTTTCTGGCGTGCCATTTCTTCCATATAATCCTTCGCGCAGAGCATCCAGCATGGAAATGTCGCCGTGGTATTTTTCCATCTGTTCCAAAAGCGACTTTAGTTTTTCGTGGTCAACTTCAACCCAGCGTCCCTTTAGCTGCGCAAGACCTTCCGCCTGACTCAAAAGTTTTTTTATATCCGCCTTTGTCAGTTTTTCGCCGTCAAGTTCAAGGTAGCCTTCCATTTCAAGAATCGACTGCAAGCCCAAGAGCGATTCTTTTTTGGATAGCGTTACCGCGCCTTTGATCCGCTGCCGTTTTTTCTTCCACCAGTCCGGGATGCGGCACACGATTCCCGTTTCTTCAATTGCAGGAACCGATTTCAAAATCTGCCATGCCTCGTCTGTCGTAAGCCGAAGCGGATGGAACATTTCTCCGTTCTGGATGAATTCATTTATCAATGGAGAAACTTCACCGGCTTTGTTCAGGCACGAAAGAAGCTCCAGGATTTTCTCACGCTCATTTTTGTATTCGGTAAGCGCGTATTTGAGTGGCGCATGACGGATGTTTCCATCTGCATCTTTTGTTGAATAGGTTGCCAAAAAAGAAAATGGATAGTCACCGTCATCCTTGTTTTCCACAAGATGAAAAAATATCCTCTCCGCAACTTTCAGATGTCCGTCTTTTTCCGCAAGATAAAGTGCGACGCTTCCCTTGTATTCCGAAATGTCATTTGAAAAAATATCATTCAAGTTCTGCCACAAAGAAGAAATCCATTCGCCGGTCACGTACTCCGCACCTGATGCAAATGGTACGTTCGAAAGAAAATCTCCGATAAGTTCTGCAGAGAGATTAACCTTCGTGTTCTCGCGGCTCAGTTCAAGCCCCTCCGTCTTTGAAAGTTCCGTCAAAAACCTATCGGCAATCGAATATAAAAAACGCCCGGCACTATCCAAAAAATCAGGCGACGAGGAAAATCCAAAATTATACAACGCCTTGTATGGCTCGCTTTTAAAATCCCCGGAATATTTTGCCTCATCGACGGCAAATCCCTTGGGAGTGAATCTGAATTTCAACGGCTGAACGGTTTCTTTTTTCGCTTTCATAAAATCAAGTATATCAGTTTTTATGTTTTATATATAGGGAAAATTATCCGGTGACATTAGCCATCTGCATAAAGTAAACTGTACTGATTTAATTCCATTTGAAAGTTTGCGATTCTTTTTTCAATCGGTTTCATAACATCATTAAATTCCTTATATGAATTTACAACTGGAATCGGAACACCGTACGTTGCGACTATTCCGCCATAACCGTAAAGAGTTTTTTTCGTACTTACAACTATTTCGGTTGAATTTTGTTTGTCGTTTTTATCGTAGGGATAAATCAGTCCTCCGATTTTGGCAGGCATGATGTGCATGTATGTTATGAGCTGGTGCAAATCATCGCGTGAAAAGCTTGCTGTAATTTCGTCAGAGTCCGGCTTGTGATTGTCGAGATGCTTGTATTTTGCATCAAGGACAAAATTGGATTCCGCTGATTGCAACAATTCCAGAAGAGATTCTGCATTTGATTCAGATTTTGCTATCTGATTTCCTTTATAAAAATCAGGATAACGAGGATTTCCGTCGTAAACTTTTATTGCACCAGTTCCTTTTTTATTTTGCGGATGCTTGAATCCAGCAGGTACAAGAACCGTCGCAAGATATTCCTCCCAGAGCCATGCACCGTCAAACAAAATGCCGTAAGCTTTGTTATTTGATTTTCCGTAACTCATTTTTTTATGACGCAAAATCGAAAGGCATATTTTTTGAAGCGGTTTGTATGCAGTGTAATAGGGATGGGCAATCGGCTTAAGATTTTGTGCAATCACTTTTTCGCGCTCGTGAATGTCGTAGTCCTGTGTCGCATTCAGAATCTCCCTTACACATTCCTTGATTTCTTCGTCCGCATTAAGCAAATCTTTTCCGAACGCTTTTGTTTTTATGCATTCGATTGTGTGGCGGACAAGCTCGGTCAACGGATTGTCAAAAGTCCGCTCCCGGCTGTTGTATGAAACTTTTCCGCCAAAAGGGATGTTCTCACGGATATGTCGGCTCACATCGATTGAGCCTTTTACATTCGCATCATTTCGCCAAAATGTTTGGTATTGCCTGAAGATTCCCTGTGCCAGAGCCTTTTTCAAAAGACGTGGAAAAATGAACATCAGTAAATCAAGTCCGCCGTCCCCGCTTGAGTATTTGTAATCAAGAAGATTTATGGAAAAAACTTTTTGCAACATATAGTGCATGAAATGGTCGTTTCTGTCCTGCTTTGAAAACCTAGACGAAATTTTGAGCTGCGTGTCCTCAATTCCAATAAAGCCCATCAGATTGTCTGTTTTTAATTTGACGCTTCCAAGCCGCTCTGGATTTCCGTGCAGATTGAAGATTGGTTCTTCGCCGATACCGTCATCATGCAAACCAAGCACCTGCGGAAAAATCAAAAGCGAAGGATTGTTTTTTGTAAGCTCTTCAACTGATGTGTTTGCAATCTTGCTCAGGTTATCATAATCTGATTTCTTCGGCACAGCTCCGTTTTCACCTAAGTCGTTGAACGCAACACCGCAGTTATTGTCCGTCGTACAAAGATTCATACTAACTACACTGCAAGCAAGTCTGACAAGGCATGAGAAATCTCCAGCATTATCGCAGGAGAAAGTTTTGAAACCTTTTCTACAAGACATGACTTATCTACAACGCCAACCTGAGGGGTTAAAACAACAGAATCCTTAGAGAGTTTTGTTACCGTTTTGTCCAATAGAATATTATCTTTGTATTCTGCAAGCAAAATGTTTGATGAAAGAGGAATGACTACGGTTGTCATAATGCGGCTGGCATTAAAATTGTCATTTTGTACTATTACAGCAGGTCTGCGTCCCTGAGGCATGCTCCCATACGCAAGCCCAAAATCAACCCACCAGATTTCACCACGTGTCATCTTTTACCGCCTCCCACATAGTGCGCATTGATGAATGAGCGATGGCAAGTTGTTCTTCTGCAGAAATCTTATCATAAACGGCATTTATCCGTTCAACTTCAGCAGGATCAATTTCAGATTCATTAGCCGCACGTTTTTTTGCAAGTAAAAGCTGAACTTTTTCGAATATACCTTCCAATGATGGGATATCTAATTTGTCCAATTCCGAATTAAAATATGCATAGGCAAAATCACTCATAACCGCACCTCCATGTATTATTATATCATAGTTTCAGAAATTTCCCTCATTTTTTTGGCAATCATAAGCATCTTTTAACTGCTCAACCTTTGAGTCAGCATCTTCCATTCCACGGAGATATTCACGTAAAAGCCCTTCAAGGTGATATTCCCAGAGCTTTTCGAAATCATTATCCAAATCCTTGAGTTTTAGGAAGTAAGCACCACCGATGTGATATGCCGAGGAAAGTCCTTCGATGTTTGAAATGACTTCATTCAAAGAATCCATTCTCTGGATTGCATCTTCCCGGATTGAATCATCCAGGCCCGCCAAAATGTCTTGCTGTGTATCTGTCGCTTTGATTTCCTTGAATGTAAATCGTCTGCGGAATGCAAAATCCATGCTCTCCACATTGCGGTCAATGTCGTTCATTGTTCCGATGATGTAGACATTTTCGGGAACATAAAAGCCGTCTGCAAAAGCGTCTCCATCTGAAATAAGGTTTTGATATTGAGTCTGAATGAGACCATCTTTTCCACGATAGCCTGGGTCAATAGAGAAAAATAACTCGCCGAAGATTTTGCTCATTTCTCCACGATTAATCTCGTCGATGATGAAGATGAAAGGCTTTAACTCAACTCTTTCAATTGTCTTTGCAGAAGATGAAGCATCCTTTCTATTAAATATTTCTTTGTACAACACAAAAACATAAGAATCTTGTTGTGTTCGCCATTTTCTTTTAAAAAACTCTTTAATAGCTGTACCGTTATCAATTTTATCTTCCGCATTGAGTAAAGAAGATAATTCTACCCGCTGCAAAACAAGTTCCTTTACTTTTTCATTTTCTGGAATAGAAATATAAATATTTTTCTCGTTGAAATCTGTAACAAAGAATCTATTTCCTGTTACGGTCTGAAATTCTTTTTCATCATCTATAGCAGCATTAAGAAAAGAATCTATCTTTTCGTCAACCGATTTTTCCCTTTCGATTTCTTCGGCAGATTTTTTGCTATCTATTAAGTTTTTCAAAGCCCGCTCACAGAACTTCTTAAACACACCGTCTTTTCGTTCAAAGCCAATCTGTCCGCTGTTGCCATCGTTCATTGGTCGTAAGCCTTCCACAAAATCTGTGTAATCATACGATGGATGAAACTGAACAAAGCCGATTTCATTATCAGAACATCTCATTGCTTTTGCAATATCGCGGGCAAGGTGTGTCTTTCCAGTTCCCGGTGCTCCGTGGAGGATTAGGTTGTGGGTGTGTTCCAAGAGGTTTGCAAGTTCTTCGGCTTTTGACATTTTGGCGGCTCCTTTTTCATTTTCATACAATTTGATATTTTTCAAAACTCCAGTTTCTTCAAACGCTTCTTCAAGTTCAGGACGAATCTTAAATTCAAAGCGTTTATTATTTACTTCACGTCCCAAACAACATACATTCCAATATACTTTTTCTCCAGAATCCCGGACAGAAATAGGACAGTTTGTTTTTCTATAAACTCTTTCGCCTGTTCGCCAGTTATTCGTATTATAAAAATTAAAGTCTCTTCCAAATTCTTCTGCCATATCTGCGCATGTCGCAAGTTTAGCTTTTTTGATACACGCAAACGTTATTAAGGACTTCTCGTTAAACACAGTTTTGTCATTTATTAATTCAATCCATTGCTCTTTTGAGATATTGGGCGAATAATCATCAAAAATCAAGTCCAAATATCGTGTAAGAAATTTTTCATTTCGTTCTAAAACCTTTGAATTCTTAGGATAATGATATTCTCCCCCTTCCCAACTTGAAGTTTTTGTGATATCAGCAAAAACATTGTAGAAATCTTTTTTTGAAATTTTAAATGTCCCAACACCTTCAATTTCATTTATATAAAACTCATCATCTTTTAAATTTTCAATTATGTCTCTCTTAAAACTAAGATAGCCTTTTGTTGTTCGAGATACGTTTGTCATTTTGCACCCTCACCAATCAAATAAAACTCATGGTAAACCTGTTTCAAGTCCGCGTATTTTCCAGAAGTGTGTATTCCGTAAATCTCATTCACGCTGTAAGGTAATGTTTCAAGCCCTTCGCGCGTTATGAGCACATAATAATTATCCGTTGCCTTTATAGCACGAGCAAATTCTGGTGTCGCGATAAAGCGGTTTCCTTCATCAACAAAAACAATACAATCATTATAAAGCGAAAGATTCCGCTCCCAGTCGGCACCTTCAAGCACAACGCACTTCTTTTTGCATGAAAGGCTGATTCCGCTATCTGCACCCTCGAGCTGATATTCACGAATCAAATCAACGAGCGTAGTTTTCCCTGTGGCACTGTCACCTTGAATGACGGTTATGTTTCTTTTGATTGTGAATTCATATTTTACTTTGTTGTTCTGAACTGAAACCGAATACTCACCTTTCATACATAATCTCCGATTTCAAAAAGAAGTTCTTTCATATTGTGGACAATTTTACCGTTATTCTGAATCTTG
>CACZPR010000014.1 GCA_902783155.1 uncultured Spirochaetaceae bacterium | reverse complement strand
TCGGATTTAATACCCCTTGTTTCGCCCCTATTAGCAACGCAGTTTCAAGATGAGGGGCGGGGTATTAAACCCTCCGCTCGAATAAAAAAAACACCAATGGGGGTGGAAATTTTCCGCTCCCTTTTGGTGAAGGAGACTAATATGAATGAAAATAAAATCACGGCGGAGACAATACTCCTGGCTTTGAAGAGAATCAGTGCGGCTGACATAAGCATTTCAAAGTATGCGGAAATTCAGAAGTTCATAAATGAAAAAAACGACCCGAACGAACATGACGAGAAAAATCAACTGACGGATAAGGCAAAAAAATTCCAGACGCTTTTCAACGGATATTATAAGGTCCGCAGAAATGAAGCCTGGCGTAAAAAGTATTATGAGGTTTTCAGCGACTATGCCGTTGGAAAGAAGAAAGACAAGGTTTCTTTTGGCAATATCCTTGATGACTTGAAACAGTTGAAAACAAAAAACGGAAGTGAAAGCTGCGAAGCTTCATTTGCAAGCAAAATGTTGGCAACTCTTGATCCGGCCAAACCCGTGCTTGACAATAATGTCCTTACCGCGCTCGGCTTGGACAGAAGGTTTTCAAAAGAAGTTTCAAACGAGAGGAACCCCAAAGAAAAATTCAAGAACGCAAAAGCATTGTACGCAGAACTGGAAGCCGCATACACTGAGCTTCTGAAAGGAGATTCCGCGAAAGCCTATATAAAAATTTACGACGAAAAAGCAACAAGTGAAACAAAGAATATGGCGGACGCAAAAAAAATTGATTTGCTTCTGTGGAGCCTGGGCCAGTAATCTTTCTTTGTAAAAAATCTGTTTTTCTCCTCCCTTGCCGGCATACCTCTATGTCGGCTGCTTTATTTTCCGCTCCCTGCTGTCTGCTATGGACTTTTAACCAAAAACGTACTAAACTATTGTAACCTCAATAAAAGATTCCATTTCGTTCGTAAAGAACAATAAGGCGGAATCAGATTTTACAGTGGGATTGCAAATGGAAAACAAATTCACCAGCCCGGCCATGCGTAAAATAAAGCTTGTCGTTATCTGCGTTCTGGCAATTGCACTTAATTTTCTCTCCGTCTTTATCTTTTATGACACGCTCAAGCTCCCGCTTTTTATGGACACAATTTTTACACTGGCGGTGCTCTTTTATGCAGGGCTTTTGCCGGCGCTTATCGTTCAGATTTCCTACAACATAATCAACTCGTTTGTATGGATGTTTATAACAGGTTCCTTTGATGTCTTTATGCTGATGTACACAATCTGCGGAATACTGATTGTGGTTTCAAGCTGGCTTGTTGCAAGGCACAAAAAGAATTTTGAAATCAGCCCGCTCATCACGATTCTATATCTCCTCCTTATAGCGATGCTTTCTTCTGCCTGCTCCGTGATTTCTGGCGGCATAATCGATTATTTCCACCTGAGATGCAGCAATATACCCGACATGATAAGTCCCATCAAGAAATTTACAGATGCTTTTGTACGGCAAAGGTTCAGCCTTTTTGTCTCCTGCATACTTGCCCAGGTTCCGGTCTCTTTTGCGGACAGGCTGATTACGACCTTTGCGGGCTGGGGCGTATATAAAATCATGAGGCGTTGCACACAAACGGTTTGATGCTATGGACAGGACTCAGGAAATTGCCGAACTGGAAAGCATTATTCATGATTACACGGTTTTCTTCATTATAATTGACGTGCTGTTTTTCGCGCTGCTTTTTTTTGCCGTGGTTTTCATCATCAAATTCCTCAAGGACAAAAAGAACCTTCATGCCTCCAATGAATACATATTGTATACGATTCGTGGACAGGAGGAGGAAAGAAGCCGCATTGCCCGCGAACTTCACGACACGGTGGCCCAGGACTTGCGTTACTGCAAAAGCCTTTCGGAAAAGGAAAATGCCGGGGAACTTCTTACGCAGATTTCATCCATCCTTGGATCGACAATACAGCAGGTTAGGGCTATGAGCTACAACCTTGCACCGCCGGACATAACCCAGAACGACCTTGCCGCAAACCTTATGAGCCTATGCTCTGAGACTGCGGAAAAGAGCGGGATAGAATTCCGCTTTACGCTGATAGACGGCACGGACACTTCATTTCTGACTGCGGACGAAGGACTTAACCTTTACAGAATCGTGCAGGAGGCTCTTACCAATATCCTTAAACATGCGGAGGCAAGCGAAGCCACTGTGATGGTCAGGAACGAAAGCGGTAGCGAAGAAAAGGGACTTTACATTTTTATTACGGATGACGGAAAAGGCTTTGATCCAAAAAAGAACATTCATTTTGAAACGGGGCAGAAGCATTTCGGTCTTTCGGGAATGGAAAGGCGGGCCGCCTTAATCGGAGCAAAAATCAATATAAACTCTGCAATAGGGGATGGAACGCAAATAAGCATTATGAAAAAGAATGGTACTATACATAAAACTAGATGGGGGGGGGTGTAAATGAATACATTCTTTGTTATAGAAGACCACACCCTTACCAATCTGGGGATAAGGCAGCTTCTTACGGAGCATAAGGGTTTTGAGTGCATGGGCTTTGCTTTTAAAACGGACGAGGCGCTGCAAAAACTTTCGGAACTTTCAGAGAAAAAGGTACTTCCTCAAATCCTCATACTGGATTTGTTTTTAGGTGAGGAAAGCGGAATAGACCTCATGCGCGAAGTTGTCTGGAAATTTCCTTCCGTAAAGATTCTTGTCTACTCCATGTTTTCCAAACCCGGAATTGTGACCATTGTCCTGGAAAACGGTGCCAAGGGATTTGTCTCAAAATCTGCCCCAGAGGCGGAACTTCTAAACGCAATCAAAATTGTTCTTGGCGGTGAAAGTTATGTGCAGCAGAATCTGGTTCCTTCGCTTTTTACCTACCGTACCATGCTGGACAGCTTTACAAGGCAGGAGCAGAATATCTTTAAGCTGCTTCTTGAACGAAAGACCAAGGCGCAGATTGCAAGTGAACTGAACCTGGCAAGCCGCTCTCTTGAAAACTACCTTTCACGCATTTATTCAAAGACAGGCTGCAATGACCACGAGGAACTGATTCGAAAATTTGGAGAATAAGACTCAGACTCATGCAGGGTTCCTCAAGTAATAATTTCAGTTTGCGTAGAACGGTGTGAACGGCTCATATGCGTCAAGCCATTTTTTTACGGGAACGCTCCAGTCCTTGTCGTCCTTTCCTTCCTCGACGAATTTTTCAAACTGATTTTTCATGTAGTCCCTGACCAGAGACTTGTCGTCTTCGCTGATGTCGGATTCGCGTGAAAAGAACGAGTCGATGAATTCGTAGACTTCCTTTTTTGTGCAAAGCTCCGGTGCAATCTTGTAAAGCATGTACAGACCGGCCGGTACGCAGTTTACGCTGTGCTGCTTCACATAAAGAACGGACTCGCCAATCAGCGATGAGTTCAGGAAAATGTCTGCATTCCACATGTCCTTTTCTTCCTGTGTGAAATCCTCTCGCTCAAAAATCATGCGGTAAAAACAGAACGCAAGAGTCACCGTGGAAATGTGCAGGCTTGGAACGCACTCGTAATGCGGATCGGTCCTGCGAAGCCTTTTAAAACTTTTGTCGTCGGTCTTGGGTCTGTAGGTCGTGGTCATCGTGTACTTGTAAAGCTTGTTCGCTTCGGGATAGGTCATCGCAAGATAGTTGTACCATTCGATTGCAATGCTTGCCGCGCTGTTGTAGCTGTATCGGTGGAAAATCATTGCAAGGGGCTGCATCCACATGCGGATAAAATTCATGTAGATTGAAAGCTTGTCCGTCCTGAAAGGAACCTTCTCATCAAGAGCGTGATCCACATGCTTGACCGGGCGGCGCAGAATGTGCATCCTCTGAAAATGCTGCGGAAAGAAAAACAGATTGACCATCTTCAAAAGAAAGTTCATCATCGCGACAAACGCCCTTGGATGCGCAATTGATTTCATCGTCATATAGAATCCGCTGAATTCATTCATGTGCTTCCCGCGGGTATTTTTGATTCCATTCTTCTTGACCTTAAGATTTTTCTTCCATCTATAAGGAAACTTCATTTTTTCTGTCGGATTTTCCGGGTCATAGTTCTGGTAATAAGTTTTCATAGGTGAAAGATTCTACCATTTTATAGAAAAAAATCAAAGTCCCCCGGTGGAATTTGTGGGTGTGTTGGGGGAAGTCTCCCCCTCGCTACAGCCCGCGGGCGGTCTTTCGCTACCCCCTCTGCGGGATAAGTCCCTTTGAGACTGCCGGTCGTCGCTACACTCCGCCGGAAACCTTTTTCTATGCCCGCAACGCCCAAAATTTTTTTGAAAAAAAATTTTTGACCACTGTACAGTGGTCAAAGGGGATTGACAAATCCCCTTAAAACGAAAACTTCGCTACGCTCGTTTTCGTTTTAAGAATTTATATCAAGAGGTTCAACTATGAAAAAGAGAATTGGTACAGTATTGTTTTTACTCACATTTTTATTTCTGATGATAAGCTGTGTCACCTCGAGGGCATATTTTGGCATGACTGATAATGGAACGAAAGTAATGCTTTCAGAATCACAGTTAAAAAAAGAAGATTTCATAGAAACAGATTTTTTTGTTAAAAATATTCCTAATGCTTATGTATCTGACTTTAATGAGATTATTTTTTCTTCAATAAAAGCATACATAAGAGATAATCCAGATTCAAAAATAATACATCCTTACGATGAAAACTGGCAAAAAAAAGATTATAAGGAAATCATCGGTTGTTCATCGATACCTGATGGAAGAGATGATAATTTTAATGTCTTTGATATTTTATATGTGAAGTATGGAAAAACAGAAAGCACTGACTATTTGTTTCAACTTAAGATTCCTGATGCTTATGAAAATAATTATGAAGACTTCGCATTATATGAAATAGGTGAAATTGATAAAGCAAAAAAAAGTTTCGATAAAGCAAAATGGACTGTAGAAAACTGTTCATCTCCGACAATCCAAAAATCGAAGGTTGTCACCGTACCCAAAAAGATAGAAGAGCGTCACTGGAATCCGGGGAGCGCAGGAAGAAGAACAAACTCGTCATATGGTTCTTCGGAAATAGAAGAGGGACACTGGGAAATATATACGCGGACTGTTTATGTTGATGAAGTTCAGTATTATAATGTTGCAAACCCAAATTATAATCCCAATGCTGTTCGGGAAGCTGAAAAAATTCTTTCAAATCCTCAAATAATTTACATCCATCCTTTTTCTCTCGAAGCTGCTAACGGAGACGATATTCTTGGAACTTGGTTCATAGATTTGGAAAGCCTAAAAATTATAAGGATGCCTTATTAATGCCTAAGATTACATACGATATGACAAAACTTTGCTATGAGTCGGCAAAGGCGATTTATCCAGATAATTGTAAGATTACATTTATGGCAAAATCTGTGCACGAATCTACAGGAATGGCGGAAGGCTCTGCAAAAGATTATATAAGAGATTTTTTTCTTATGAGAGATGGAAAAAAGCTTGGACGGTGCATGAAAGAAAGTGATGCGAAATTCTATTTTGAAAGCATATATGCTGATTTTGGAACTGATGCATTATCCAAGGCTTTGGATTCGTTTGATGCATATCTGGAATCTGATGGCCGGAATCATCAGGTATTAAAAAACTTGATCCAAGACTTCAAAGAAAAAATATAGAAAGGAACACTGGTAAATAATTTTTCGCGTTAAACACAAGAGTGGGCGGAAAATCACTCCTCCCCGCATTTCCACCCGAGAAGTCCCTTTCCTTCGCTGGAAAATACCAGTGCGATTTTGTGCGTCTTTTTTCCGCTCACGTTGAATCTTTCGGGGTAGCCTTTTTCGTCAATCTGGTTCAGTCCTTCCTGCGCGACTTCATCGAAATTTCTGCCCCTGTCCATTTTCAGTTCAAAGATGTAGGCATCGTTTGGGAAAGTGACGGTCACATCGCTTCTTCCGTATTGGTTCTGCAGTTCGCTTGTCACGTCGAAGCCCGTCATGCGGAACATCACGTGGGTTACGGACTCGTAATAATTTTCGCACATGTTTTTTTGAACGACGGTCGGAAGGTCTGCGATTGCGGCCTGAATTATTCCCAAGGCACGGTCGATGTTTTTATCCCGAAGTGCGTTGCGCAGGTTGTCGATTGCAAGTCCCAAATCATCGTCCGGGACGGTCACGAATTTTTGCAGGACGGAATCCAAAAATCCGTCTTCAATTTCTTTGTTCGGAAATCCAAGTGTGTAGACGCGGGTTTCTTTTTCAAATCCTTTTATCGTGAGGTATCCGCTCTGGTAAATGACGGGCAGCATGTTTTTGCTTTCCGGATCGTAATTCTTGAACTGTTTTTCGGTCGCCTTTCTTCCGTTCAAAATCGACTGAAGCTGTACCGGCTGGTTCTGCAATGTCTTTACCAAAAATGTCGGTGTTCCGCTTTCAAACCAGTATGAACCGAAGTCCCTGTCGTTAAGGCATTTCAAAAGACAGAACGGATTGTACACACCTTCTGAATCCGCCGCAAAATGATAGCCGTCATATATTTTTGCAAGCTTCTGTTTTGCCTCTTCAACAGTCAGTTCCTGCTCTTCCGCAAGGGACGCAATTTCCGGCTGAAAATTTTCTTCAAGCTCCGTTTCTGAAATTCCGCAGATTGTTGCGTATTCTTTTTTCAGGCTTATGTCGTCCAGCTGATTCAGTCCGCTGAAAATATTTACGTGGCTCACTTTTGTGATTCCCGTGATGAACAAAAACTTTAACGAGTTTTCATTGTCTTTGAGAGGACTGTAAAAATCGCGCAGAATGCTTCTGTTTTTTTCTTCGTGCTCCGTATAGATTGCATCCAGAATAGGTTTGTCGTATTCGTCAATCAAAACAACGACTTGTTTGCCGGTTTTGTTTTTTGCCACATTCATAATGTTTTCCAGACGGCCGCTGTAATTGTTTTCATCATGTGGAATTATGCCGTATTGATTTTCAAAATTTGAGAGCATGTGGTTCAAATAGCTTTTTAAATGTGCGTCATCTTCAAATGCACCGCCGCCGAAACTGATTTTCAGAACGGGGTACTCAATCCACTCGGTCTCGAGTTTTTCGATTTCAAGTCCCTTGAACAAATCTTTCTGCGCAAGAAAATAACATTCCATCGTTGAAAGAAGAAGGCTTTTTCCGAATCGACGCGGACGTGACAAAAAATATGGATGGCTGTCCTGCGCAAGTTCCCAGACAAAACGGGTCTTGTCAACATAAACGCAGTTGCGGTTACGCACGTTCATAAAACTCTGTAAGCCGATCGGTAAATGTCTTCTCTTTTCCATGCGGTTATTATACCACTGCTTTCATTTTTTTTCTATGGATTTGGGGAGTGCCAAAAAAAAGAGTGTAGACTACAGTCCTTCCTGTGATTTTTCGTATTCGTCCAGCCGCCTGAGTTTTTCTTCATCCAGTCGCACCAGAAGATTTTTTTCCTGCGTCGGGATTACAAGACCCTTGGGACCGTTTTTTGCTCGCCGTAGATACTTTACCGGGGTGTAGTATAAATCTGCCTGTCCGTTTTGCCTTGCCTTTGAATGGTAGACAGCAAGATTTCCTGCGTAGAGAAGTATTTCAAGGGGGACCGTTTTTCCGCTCCGTGCCTTTATGAAAACATATCCGCCTGCAAAATCCCTTGTGTGCATCCACATGTCCTGTCCCCTGACCGTGTGGCGGAGGAGGTCGTCGTTTTCGTTTGCAGTCCTTCCAACGATTATCGTCCATCCGTCAATTTCGTAGTGGAGACCTGCGTGCGGCTTTTCGTTTTTCTGTTTGGGTGCCGTGTCGTGACGGAGCATCTGTTCGATTTTGATTACGTTTTTTTCTTTTAAAATCGCCTCATATTCCGCATCAAGATTTTGGATTGCCCGGCGGGAAAGTTCAATGTCGTGCTCAAGGCTTTCCATTCCCGACGACGCTTTTTTATATTGCGAATAATATTCGGACGCATTTTCCTGCGCGCTCTTTTTCGGGTCCATGCGTATGCAGATTTTTTCGTTCGTGTCGTAATCAACAACATCGAGCGAGGTTCCGCCGTTCCATTCTGCGGAGTAGGCAAGTATAAGGTCGCCCGTGTGTTTGAGTGTGCCGGAGTTTTCAAACTGTCTTTTTTTTGCGACAAGTTTTTCCAGCGCGCACTGCATTTTTGAATGTTTTACGTTGTACCATTTTTCAGCCTGCGAAAGAAGGGACTCCCTTGAAAGAACTGAAGCATGTTCGGTGTAGAAAATGTCAATCTTTCTGTTGAAGTCCAGCGAATCAAAATCTGTCCCGGGATTTTTTTCGGCGAACGATTTTTTTACCTCATCAAAATTTCGGATTGGAAATCTTTCGAGTGCGGCGGATTTTTCTTCTTCGGTCGCATCCCTTTCTTCAATGAAAAATTTTTCTCCGCTGGTCTCGTTTTTTTTCGGTCGTCGGAACATGCAGTCCTGGATTATGCCGTCCTCATCCGTGACGATTACATTGGCTGCCCCCGACCACAGTCGAATATAGATGAAATATTTTTTCTGCCAGGTGGACACGTCCATCTTTATGATTCTGTCCAGACCAATCTGCCTGCACGAATTGATTCTCATGCCCTGAACGTTCGAGCGCAGAAACTCATGGAAGCGGAGAGGCTTGTCGTTTTTGGGGGCCTTGTATTGCGTCCTGTTGATTCTGCATACGTTTGCCCCCGTGCAGATTATTATGTTCGAGAGCAAACCGTTTTTTATTGTCCTGAATGAAACCATGTCGTAGCCGGGCTGGACTATTTCCTGTATGAAGGACCCCTCCAGCTCCAGCTCGCCAAGAATCAGGTTCAGCTCATTGCAGTTCAGGGACATCTGCGTTATCCTCTTTGCCGGATTCGCTCTGGAGTTCGGAAAGTTTTTGCTGGATGGCGTAGGTGAACTGGGCCTGTGTCTCCAGTCTCTGCGCGAGCATCTTGCTCAAAAAGATTCCGTAGTGAGGATTTTTTCTAATCAGCGAAAGGAACGCGGTCTTTGGAATCCGAATCAGCTTGCAGTCGTTTCCAAGTGCGACAACCGTTGCCGTTCGTCTGTCGTTCAAAAGGAATGCCATCTCTCCAATGAACATGTCGTTTGGTGTGAGCGTGCTGTTGAATTTTTTGTTCACGAAAACACCGAACTGTCCGGAGACTATGAAGAAAAGATTGTTGGATATTTCGTCCTGGCGGCAGACCACCTGCTTTTCCTTGTAGTTGATTACCTCGAAGGTGTTCATGATTCCCGGAATGGAGTTTGCCGAGTTTATTCTGTTTGCGATTGAGAAAGTGACCTGGTTGCCCTTTTCGTTGTACGCGAGCTTTTTCACATACTGGCGGCTGATTGATATTCCGCGTCCATGTGTTTCGGATTCCCTGGATTTTTTTTCAAGCATGGCCTTCCAGTCGAATCCGTCACCGTCGTCCTCGATTCTGAATGCGGATGCCTTTTCGTGGATTGCGTAGGAGATTCGGATTTTTCTGTCCTTGTACTTCGGGTCCTCCGCCTTTTTTTTCAGAAGCTCCATTATGTCTCCGCCGTTCATAAGCCACTGGGTTTTTTCCTCGTAGCTGATGTCAAGGTTTCCATGTTCAACGGCATTGGTCAGAAGTTCCATCAGGGTCATCTGCAGGCCGTCCCTGTCCTCCAGCGAAATGCGGTTCGTGTTGTAGAGGTAGTTCACAAGGAAGTTCGTGTAGAAGCGGATGTCCATCGGGTCGTTGTTGCATACGAAGCGGCCTTCCTCCTGTCCACCGATTATGTCCTGCATTCCGCGTGTGAAAAGGAAACGCTGGTTCTGGTAGAGGATTTTGAGGAGCCTTCCGAAGTTGTGCTCAAAGTCGGACACGGTAAGGACCGCGATGATGTTGTTGTCCTTGACCATCTCCATTTTTTTTACCTCGTCACGGTTTTCGCATACGGCAATGATTCCGCCATAGTGCAGCCATGAGTCCGCGTGGATTGTCTCGATGATTTTTTCGCAGTCAATCCCGGAGGATGAGTAGTCCAGTATCTTGATTTCCGGCATCTCGTAGTTTATGTATGAGACCACCGCGTCAGTGTCGCCCATTGTAATTGAATTGAAGAATGTCGGAAACAGAGAGTTGGCCTTCAGTGCTGTGTCGATTACCTTCTGGTTTGTGGATGCTACTATTATTTTTTTCATAAAACGATTCCCGTCCTCCCTTTTTATGATTTTCGGATTCTGCCGGGTAGATTTTTAATGGAAAGTTGATTGCATTTAAAAGTGTAAAGGCAAGCTAGAAAAACTTCAGATTTTAGAGTTTGCCTAAGGATTCTGGATTGATGGGAGTTGCGGGGTGGACGGGCGTTTCCGGGCGGAGTGTAGCGGAGGCCGACGTTTTTAAAGAGATTTATCCCGCAGAAGGGGTAGCGGAAGACCGCCTGCGGGCTGGAGCGAGGGGAAGGCTTTCCCCTCCCAAATTGCGTTGTATGTGCCAGAAAGTGCTGTGACCCTTGACACGATGCAAGAAATTTTGTATAGTTTTGGAACTGTTTATTTGAAGGTAGGTAAGAAAATGAGAACATGTGACCTCTGCGGAAAACATCCGATGCATGGAAATAAAGTTAGCAAGACATATCACCACACACGCCGCGTTTGGTATCCGAATCTTCTGAAGATTAAGACAGAGATTGATGGAACCACAATGACTCTCCGCATCTGCACACAGTGTCTGCGCAGTGGCTTTGTCACAAAGAAGGTGAAGGTTCCCCGCCCAACAAACGAGGCTCCAAAGTCCAACTAATTTTTATCCATAATTAGACTGTGGAAAACAGACCCGTCCGATTGCGAACGGGTTTTTTGTGTTTTAAACTTCCTTTTCTTCCGCACCTTCCGCCTGCTCTTTGCTTTCGGTGGCACTCTTTTTTAGCTTCTCAAGTCTCTCGCGCATGATTGCAAGGGTTCCCATTACGGCGCATCCCTCGAATATTGCTGTGACGTAGGGCTTGAACAGAATCATGTAGGGAAGGGCGCATACAATTCCGCACAGGACTATCGACACGGTGTAGGACGGGGTGATTTTTTCGGCGGCAATGTTCTTTTGTGCCATGCGTTTTTTTGTGCGCGAAATCAGTATGAGGAGGGTGGTCAGAGTGGAAATCCACAGGACGGTTCCTCCAAGGCAGATTATAAGGTTCAGCATATATGGGTTCATTTTTTCCTCCGGGTTTCAATCCATTTTGCCAGGGCCTTTTTTGAGGAGCCAAATGCAAGCGGGCAGTTTTCGATGTCGTCCGATGTTTCGATTTTTACCATCTGGAATCCGGCGACCTCTGTTTTCTGCGGGCGGACTTCAAAGTTCCGGGGCAGGCTTGCGGTGAAAAATATGTCGCAGGTCCTGTATGTGAACTCGCCATAGTCGTAGCTGTTCGGGTAGGAGCATAGGTAGACAAGATTTTCCGGGACTATGCCGATTTCCTCCATGCACTCCCTTTTTGCGGCTTCCTCAACTGTTTCGTCGGGGTCCACAAATCCACCGGGCAGGGCGAAAAATCCCTTCCTTGGTTCCTTGCCGCGCTTTTCCATCAGCAGATTTCCGTCTATGTCGGTCATCAGGACTCCCACGGCCGTAGCGACGTTGTTGTAGAGCTCCATCTGGCAGTCAGGGCATTTCCATTTGCGTCCACCGCCCAGGGTCTCTATTTTGGTGGAGCCACAGAGCGGACAAAATTTTAAGCTGTTTTTTGGCCTGCTTTCTTCCATAATGAAATGCATTCTAGCATAGATTTTCTGGAATTTAAACCGGGGAATTTGTTTGTCTTCCACAATCGGATGAATTTTGTTAAAATAGATTTCAGCCGTTTGCCACGGGAGGGAATCATGCAGACAGAGACTTTTGAGACCAACAGGACGGAGACAAATCCCCAGATTTTGATTGACAGGTTTTTTGAGACTTTCTTTGGCGTCTATTCCGGGGAGGATGAAAAAAAGATTCGCGAGGCATGGGCCTGGCTTGTTGAAAAGACTTCCGGAATCAACCGGTCGTGCGGAAGCCCGTACTATCTGCATCCTATGAGGGTGGCATGTGTTCTTGCGAAGGGGCGGCTTGGCTGGGAATCAATCTGCGCGGCGTTTTTCCACAATCTTCAGGAGATTGACCCGGACTGTATGGATGAGATTGCCCGGAGGTTCGGAAATGATGTTGCAAAAATCTGCTCGGGCACATCGAAAATCACTTCGCTGAAATTCAAGTCGTCGTCGATGCAGCAGTCTGACGCAATCCGCAAAATGCTTTTCGCCATGGTTGACGACATCCGCGTGATTCTTGTTAAAACGGCTGACCGCCTGGACAGGATGAGAAATCTGAAGTCTGTGGACGCTGAGACCCAAAAACAGATTGCCACCGAGGTCATGGAGATTTGGGCTCCACTTGCGGACCGTCTTGGTATGAACGACGCAAAAAACGAGATGGAGGACCTTGCCCTGAAATATCTGCACCCGAAAGCGTTCCAGCAGATAAAATCGATTGTATCTCTGAAAAAGGGCGAGCGGGAGGAATATCTCAAGAACGCCGTCAAAAAAATACAGCTCAAGGCGGATAAGGTTGGAATCAGCGTGAGCATAACCAGCCGGGCCAAGCACTTTTATTCAATCTACCAGAAGATGCGGAAAAGAAACAAGGAACCCGGAGAACTTTTTGATCTTTTCGCGCTCAGAATAATCTGTGCCACCGATGCGGAGTGCTATACCCTGGTGGGGATTGTCCATTCCTTGTGGAAGCCGATGGAGGGAAGGTTCAAGGACTACATCGCCATGCCCAAGGCAAACGGATATCAGTCACTGCATACGACCGTAATCTGCGAGGGCAAGCCCCTTGAAATTCAGATCCGCACACAGGACATGCACAATATTGCGGAGCATGGAGTTGCGTCACACTGGCTGTACAAAAAGGGAACCAACAAGGACATGGTCCGAGCTGAGGATTTGAGCATAATCAACCAGCTGATGGAGCTAAGGAAGGAGAATGTAAACGACGACACATTTTTCCAGACACTCAAGGACGAGCTTCTGGGGGACTCAATCTATGTGTTCACTCCGCGCGGGGATGTTAAGGAGCTTCCCCTTGGTGCGAACGCTATTGATTTTGCGTACGCGATACATTCCGGAATTGGTGAAAAGATTGTCGGGGCAAAGGCTGACGGAAAAATCATTCCAATTACTGCCGAGCTTAAGAACACGCAGATTGTTGAGATTCTGACCAATCCGCAGGCACATCCGACACAGGCACAGCTGAAATCGGTCAAGACAGGGAAGGCCAGACAGAAAATCCACTCGTGGCTTGCGGCGAACGACCCAACGTTTATTGACAAGGATGCTCTTGCAAAAAAGGAGGCGGAATCGCTTGCCCATGCAATCCATTCACGCGAGATGGCACAGCAGAGGGCCGCAGAGGGTAAAAGCCGGAAGAGACAGAAATCTACGACCAACTATACCGGCCTTGTCCAGATTGATGGCGACACGAACTACATGGTGACAATCGCAAAATGCTGCTGTCCGCAACCGGGGGAACCTATCGTGGGT
>CACZPR010000013.1 GCA_902783155.1 uncultured Spirochaetaceae bacterium | reverse complement strand
TCTGGGGCGAAACAAGGGGTATTAAATCCGACTGCAATACCTTATGAGAACACCATACCCCGTTGCTCTGCGGCGGGGTTGGTGATTTGCCGGGGTTGTTGATTAAAACTCAAAACATTAGTATTCTGTACGTTATAGTTGGGGTTTTAAATGATTTATTATCTTGGACAATGGCTTTCTGAATTTTGGGGGCCTGCGAGACTTTTTCAGTCCTATGGTGTGTTGATTGTTGTCGCACTTTATTTGGGTTTTTTCTTTGTGTGGAAATTTCTTCCAAAGTTTTATAAATTTCTTCCCTCCGATCGCGGACGTGAATTCACTTTGACCGCAGAAGCTGCGAAAGGTAAACCGACTGGTTCTGGTGTTGTCTTTATCACCATGTTTGTGGTCCTCTGTCTCATTTTGATTCCGATGAATCTCCAGCAGGGCGGTGTGTTGGTTCTCACCTGGCTTATGATGCTCACGGGCTACCTGGATGACCGCAGCCAGAAGGGGTGGGGTGAATACAGAAAAGCTGTTCTTGATTTCATACTGTCGGTTGCGGCGGCATCTCTTTTGGCATATACAATTGGAAAAGAGTCCCCTGACGGGAAAATTTATTTCTGGCTTCCGTTTGTAAAAAATCCGCTGGCCGTTCCTGTTTGGCTCTACATAGTGATTACGACAATCCTTCTCTGGGTCTCGGTCAACACAACCAACTGTACCGACGGTGTTGACGGACTTTCTTCATCACTCGTTCTGCTTTCGCTGATTGTGATGGGCGTAATACTCTACGCAATCCTTGGACATGTCGAGATAGCGAACTACCTGCGCATTCCGCATCTGGAAAAGGGTGCGTCCTGGGCTGTAATGACGTTCTGTCTTGTCGGTGTGCTGATGGGCTACCTATGGAGAAACGCATTTCCAAGCCAGGTTCTCATGGGCGATGCCGGTTCAAGGGCAATGGGATTCTACATGGGAATCTGCGTGATGATTACCGGAAACCCTTTTATCTTCCTCGCCACCTCGTCAATTATTTTTATCAACGGAGGAATGGGGCTTTTGAAAGTTGCCTTGAAGAGGTTCCTTCACATCACGATTTTCAAGAACGTCCGTTTCCCGCTGCACGACCACATGAGAAAAAACCGTGGATGGTCTCCGACCCAGGTTCTGGTGAAGTTCATAATCCTCCAGCTTTTGATTTCTGTCGCCGTTCTGGGACTCTTCCTGAAAATCAGGTAATTGCATGGGGGCTAGAATTCAATCATCCGCACAGTGACTTTTGTGTCAGCGCTTATGCTGATTTTGTGCTTCTTGAATTTTCCGGGGATTCCCTTTCCGTCGTAGTTGCTGAGGGCAATCGGTTCCTTGGGGATTCCCATAAAGCCTGTGTCCAGCCTGCCGTTTCCGTTTGTGTCCTGGCACAGCGAAAAAACATAGTCTCCATCGGGAAGGGTTGTCTCAAAAACGACCGTCCCGATTTTTGGATTAAGACTCAGCTCCCTGTAGGAAATCTTTTTGTCGTAGCCCTGCGCGGAATCAAAAATGCACAGATAGATTTTTCCCTCCGTCGATTTGACCTGGGTTATTTCCACCGTGACCTTGTTCTGCTTCGCGCTCCCCTGGGCAAAAAGATTCCCCATGCAAAACGCGGCAAATATTATATGGAAGATTTTTTTCACTCTTTCCTCCTTCTGCATAGATAGTGTGTAATAGATTTTGCAATTTTTGACAGAAAAAAAGCCACCTCCTAGGAAGTGGCTTATGAAAAATTTGGATGGGCGGCGTATCCATCATATCAGGTTCCCATTCGGGAGCGCAGGGTGCCTTTCCTGCTCGTCAAATTTCATTCTTATTATATCAGACGGATGCGATTTGTCAAGTTTTATCAATCTCCCTGATTTGCAGTAGGCATTTATTTTTGACAGGCTCACATCGAACATGGTTGCAACGTAATACAATTTTTTTACAGCGTCAAGCTTTATGCTTAAAAATATATTGTCCTTAAAAATTTTTACTAATTCTATTTGACTGTCCGTCATGCCGGCATAATCAGGATTTTCTATGATATCGGAAATATAGTCCAGATATTTTGCCGCTTTAAAATGCTTTCTTTTTAAGATGTGAGCCAAAAGTCCTTTTGAGCGGTAAACTTTTAGTTCTTCATCTTTCAGTTTTAAGAGAGATAATACTTTTTTGTTCAATGTTGCAACAAAAATGAGTTTTTCTGATGTCATAAGATTTCCATAAAACTGTTTTCCCTTTTACTCCAAAGCCATGTATGCTATGGTCGCCGCATCGCTTCCTATGTTTTTGATTGTGGCATGTTCGTTCGGCTGGTGGCATGTTTCGTCCAGCGTTGACCAGACCACGGCGTTGAATCCAAGATTGCGGAGTCCGGCTGCGACAGTTCCTCCACCGATTCCCACAAACTTCGCCTCGATTCCATGGACCGACTTTATTGCCTCGGCAAGTTCCCTTGCAACCGGCGCGTCTTTTGGTGTTGCCTTTGACTCTTCCGCCTGTGCCTCGGAGACTTCAATCTTTACGCCATATTTTTCTTCGACAGCCCTGACCCTTTTGGAAAGTTCCTCCCTGACCACGCTCAAAGGATAGTCCGGATTGATTCTGCAGTCCGCGCAAAAAACATCGTCGCCCGGAATCATGTTGATGCCCTCGACGTTCTGAAGCTGCATGGTCGGCTGGAATGTGGACGTTGGCGGATCAAACAGCTCGTTGCGTCCGTTGAAAAAGTTTTCCATGTCGTTGACCCTTAGCGCAAGGTCGGCTGCCGCAAGTTTTGCGTTCCTTCCCAAATCCGGTCGTGAGCCGTGGGACTGTTTTCCGATTGTGTGGAACCTGAACCATGCGATATTTTTTTCGGCAATCTCGATTGTCTCTCCCTTTGGGTCCCCTCCATCCGGAATCAGTATGCGGTCCTCCTTTTTGAAAAGGTCCCTGTGTTTTTCCAGAAGAAAATTCATTCCATATTTTGAGCCGACCTCTTCATCAGCCATGAACAGCAGCTTGATTGTGTGCGCGGGTTTTATTCCAAGCTTGACAAAAGCCAGTGCCGCAAGAACACCGGAGCATAGGCCCTGCTGGTTGTCCTCAACACCGCGTCCGTAGATTTTTCCGTCCTTCTCCACGACAGTCCACGGATCGTTTTCCCAGAGCGAGATTTCGCCGACAGGCACAACGTCAAGATGCGCACAGCTCCAGAGCCTCCACTCATCCGAGTTTCCTGGGATTGTCGCCACAATATTTGGCCTTCTCTTTGATTCGACCCTTGAATCTTCCGCGTCATAGTTTTCAATCTGGGTGATTCCATTTTTCTTGAGCCAGTCAACCAGCGCGTCCGCTTTTTTTGCCTCGCCCTGTCCCCCGTTTTCAGGAGCAAGCGCCGGTATGCCGGTCAAAAGTTTTTCAAGCTCCACCATGTCGTGCGTGTGCGTCTCGATGTAGTTTCTTATCCGGTCGAAATCTTTTTTCATTTTTTGTTTCCTCCGTTTACATTTTCTATTGTAGCATATTTTTGAAAAAAAATCCCCCGGCGATGAACGTGAATCCATTTCCGGGGGGATTGCTGAAAGGGTCTCCGTCTATTTTTTCAGGGACTTCTGTTCGGCGTAATATTTCTGATATGCCTTCCATGTGGAGCCAATCAGGGTGTCCACGTCGGAATACTTTGGTTCCCAGCCGAGAACTTTTTTTGCAAGCTCGCTGGTAGCCGTAAGCTGTGCAGGATCTCCCGCGCGGCGACCGACATATTCAGCCTTGATTTCTTTTCCCGTAATCCTGCGTGTTGCCTCGAGCATTTCGGTAACGGTGATTCCATTTCCCGTTCCAAGGTTGAGCGTGAGGCTTTCCTTCTTGGACGCAATGTATTCAAGCGCAAGTACGTGGGCAGAAGCAAGGTCCGTGACATGGATGTAGTCGCGAATGCAGGTTCCGTCACGTGTTGCGTAGTCGTTTCCGAAGATGTTGATTTTTTCCCTTGTTCCACATGCGACCTCCATCATTACTGGAAGAAGGTTCGCCGGATTTTTTTCAAGGCCATAGAGAACACCTGTCGGATCGTATCCTGCCGCATTGAAGTAACGGAGGGAAGCAAAATGCAGACCCTTGAGCTTTTCGTACCACGCCATGAACTCTTCAATCTTCAGTTTGGTGAAGCCGTAGTAGTTCTCGGGATTCTTCGGGTGGTTTTCGTCAATCGGAAGATACTGTGGCTCCCCGAACACTGCCGCGCTTGATGAGAACACCATGTTGAGACATCCATTGTCCACGGCTGCGTTCAGAATGTTCATCGTTCCGCTGATGTTGTTGATTGAATATTTTTCCGGCTTAATCATTGACTCACCGGCCGCCTTGAATGCCGCCAGGTCAACGAATGCGTCAAATCCACGTGCGAAAGCCGCATTGATTTCCTCCTCATGGAGAATGCTGCCCGCTATGAATTCGTTCTGCGGAAAAAGATTCTGGACAAGACCGCTTGAAAGGTTGTCGAACACCGTAACCTCGTGGCCTTTTTCCATAAGCTCCTTGACGACATGGCTTCCAATATAGCCCGCGCCGCCAATAACTAAAACTTTCATCGGCTCCTCCTATTTTATCTGGACCTTCTGCAGGTGCCAGATGTCGCGCACATAGTCCTCGATAGTTCTGTCGCTGGAGAACTTTCCGCTGTTTGCTATGTTTATCAAAGTCTTTTTTGCCCAGCCCTTCCTGTCTGCGTAGGCCTTTGCGACCTTTTCCTGTGCGGCAACATAGGCATCGAAATCGGCAAGAACATAGTAGATGTCCGGTCTCTGTCCCTCGACACCGAAAACAAGGGAGTCATGCAGTTCGCGGAAGAGGTGCCCGGTTTTGTCGTAGGTCTTTCCATCGACAAGCTGGTTTACGATTTCTGCAAGGTACGGATTTCTGTCAAGGTACTTCTGTGGATTGTAGCTGTGCTCCTCGTTGATTTTGATAATCTCGTCGGCTGTGAGACCGAATATGAATGCGTTGTCCTTTCCGGCTGCCTCCACAATCTCGATGTTGGCTCCGTCAAGAGTTCCAAGGGTCAAGGCTCCGTTCATCATAAACTTCATGTTGGAAGTTCCGGATGCCTCGTAGCCTGCCGTAGAAATCTGCTCGGAGACATCGCTCGCCGGGATAATCTTTTCGGCAAGTGAGACGCGGTAGTTTTCGACGAACACAACGTTCAGCTTTCCGCGTACACGTCTGTCGCTCACAATCTTTTCAGCAACCGTGTTGATCAGCTTGATGATGGACTTTGCGCGGCGGTATCCAGATGCGGCCTTTGCTCCGAAAATGAAGGTCCTTGCCGGTGGATTGAAGCTCGGGTCCTCCACAATTCTGTTGTAGAGATACATAATGTGGAAGATGTTGAGGAGCTGTCTCTTGTACTCATGCAGACGCTTGACCTGGGTATCGAAAATCGTCTCGGAATCAATGAGAACGTTCTGCGTGTACTTGAGGTAGTCCGCAAGCTTGTTCTTGTTGTTCTGCTTGATTTTGATAAGCTCGTCAAGTGATTCCGCGTCGTCGGCAAATTTTTCAAGTCCCTTCAGCTTGGTCAGGTCGGTCTCCCATCCATGTCCAATTCTCTTGGTGATGAACTCTGCAAGCTCCGGGTTTGAGCTCAAAAGCCAGCGTCTCTGTGTTACACCGTTTGTCTTGTTGTTGAACTTCTGCGGATAGAGGGTTGCCCAGTCCTTAAGCTCCTGTTCCTTGAGAAGCTTTGTGTGAAGCTCCGCAACACCGTTTACGCTGAAACATGCGTGGATTGCGAGCCATGCCATGTAGACTTTTCCGTCGTGGATGATTCCCATGTGGTTCTGCTTTGCGTAGTCGCCCGGGAATTTTTCACGGACCTCGAACATGAAGCGGCGGTTGATTTCCTCGACAATCTGGTAGATTCTCGGAAGCAGGTTCTTGAATGTCTCGATTGGCCATTTCTCCAGAGCCTCGGCAAGAATTGTGTGGTTGGTGTATGCGAAAGTCTTTGTGACGACCTTCCATGCCTCTTCCCAGCCCACGTTGTACTCGTCCATCATGATTCTCATAAGCTCAGGGATTGCGACGACCGGGTGAGTGTCGTTCAGCTGGATTACATGGTAGTCGGCGAATTTGGAGAAATCTGTTCCCCTCTTGCGCACGAACTCGTGGACCAAATCCTGGAGGGAGGCCGATGTGAAGAAGTACTGCTGGCGGAGTCTGAGTTCCTTTCCCATTGGACCGTTGTCGTTGGGGTAGAGGACGCGGCTGATGTTCTGGGCCTTGTTCTGGTTTTCAACAGCGCGGTTGTACTGCATGTCGTTGAAAAGCTGGAGGTCGAATCCGTTCGGACTTGATGCCTGCCAGAGACGGAGGGTGTTTACTGTGTTGTTTTCAAATCCAACAATCGGCATGTCGTAAGGTGTGGCCGTGACTTCCTCCGCGTTCTCGATATAGAATCTGTCCTGTCCGTTCGGGGTCTTTCCGTACTTGATTTCACCACCGAATTTGACCGTAACGGCGAGGTCGCTTCTCTTTACTTCCCAAGGGTCGCGGTGCTTGAGCCAGTTGTCCGGGAACTCCACCTGCTCTCCGTCGATGATGTGCTGCTCGAACATTCCGTATTCGTAGCGAATTCCATATCCATGTCCGGGGTATTCAAGTGTGGCGAGCGAATCAAGGAAACATGCCGCAAGACGACCGAGACCACCGTTTCCAAGTCCTGCATCCGGCTCCTCGTCCTCAACAAGATTGTAGTCCAGGTTCATGTCCTTCAGGACCTCTATTACCTTGTCCTTTATGCCGGCGTTGATGAGGTTGTTGCTCAATGCACGTCCCATCAGGAATTCCGCGCTCAGATAGTAGAGCTGCTTTGTTGATGAGGCATCATAAGTCCGGCGTGTGGCCATCCAGTTCGGGTTGATAATTTCAAGAGCAGATGCGCTGACCGCGTCAAAGAGGTCATGCTTGTTTGCCTGGGAAATGTCCTTTCCGTACATGCGGCGAAGACGGTCCTCAAGGTTCTGCTTGAATTTCTCTGCATCAAATTCCATAAAAAATCTCCTATTCAGTTTTTTTATCGCTAGGAAAACCCGTTGACTATTTTGCCATCAGCATAATCAATGAGTTTGCCGGAATAACATAATGATTCTGGGACGGAAGCTGCTCCGGTTTTCCTTCCGGAACAATGGCGTCATCGTCCTCTATGGATGTGTCTGCGACCCTGTACCATTTTTTGCTTTCGTCAAGGATTGTCGGCAGCGTCACCATAACGTCGGCACGGTCCGAGTTTGCGGCAATGTAGAAGTCGTTGTCAGGTTTTCCGTCGTCGTTCAGGCAGTCCCTTCCGCTGAGCGTGAATGCCAGGAATCTTGAAAGCTTGTTCCAGTCCGGGTTGCTTCCGTCCGTGTCGTACCATTGGATGTCCATAACGCCGTCCCTGGAGCCACGGAAAAAGTTTTCCCTCCTGAACACCGAATGTTTTTTCCTCATCTCTATTGCGCGCTTTGTGAACGTGAGGATTCTGCGGTTTATCTTGAGTATGCCCCAGTCGAACCAGGAAATGTCGTTGTCCTGGCAGTAGGCGTTGTTGTTTCCCTGCTGTCCCCTGCGGAATTCGTCTCCACCGAGCATCATTGGGGTGCCCTGGGAAATCATCAGAGTGAGAATATAGTTCCTCACCTGCTTGTTGCGCATCTTCTCTATGTGCGGATTGAGCGTGGGACCCTCGTAGCCATGGTTGTAGCTCCAGTTGGAGTCGGTTCCGTCCCTGTTGTCCTCTCCGTTTTCCTCATTGTGCTTTCCGTTGTAGCTCACAAGGTCGTTCATTGTGAATCCGTCATGGCAGGTGACATAGTTGATTCCGACCCATGGTTTCCTAAAGCCAAAAAGGTCGCTGGAACCGGCAAATCTTGTGGCGGCCCCGGTTGAAACATGTTCATCGCCGCGCCAGAATTTTCGGATGTCGTCCCTGAATCGGTCGTTCCATTCGCCCCACCTTGTTCCGGGGAACTCACCCAGCTGGTAGGAACCACCGGCATCCCACGGCTCCGCAATCATCTTTGTCTTGTGCAGAATCGGGTCGTCGGTTATCGCCTCAACCAGCGGGGACACTTTCATTACGGTTCCGTCCTCACGTCTGTTGAGAATGGAGGCAAGGTCGAACCTGAATCCGTCGATGTGGTAGTCCAGCACCCAATGGCGCAGGCAGTTTATTATATAGTTCAGGACGACAGGATGGTTTGTGTTTACCGTGTTTCCGCATCCCGAAAAGTTCATGTAGTATTCCTTGTGGTTGTAAACAAGGTCGTAGTAGATTGAGTTGTCGAATCCACGGAAGTTCAGCGTGACACCATGCTCGTTTCCTTCTGCCGTATGGTTGAAAACAACATCCAGAATCACTTCCAGCCCGGCCCTGTGCATTTCCTTGACCAGACGCTTGAATTCGTTGACGCATCCACCGGGACTCCTGTCTGCTGCGTAGCTTGCTTTCGGGGCGTAGAACGAGATTGTGCTGTAGCCCCAGTAGTTTTTCATGCGCTCGCCCGTGCGTGGATTTTCGTTCGTGTTTTCGTACTCGTCGAACTCATGTATTGGAAGAAGCTCCACCGATGTGATGCCCAGGTCCTTGAGGTATGGAATCTTCTGTATGAAACCGTCGTAGGTTCCCGGATTTGCCACGCAGGACTCTTTTCCGGCTGTGAATCCCTTTGTGTGCACCTCGTAGATTATGCAGCGCGACATTGGAAGATTCAGCGGCCTGTCACCCTCCCAGTCAAAATTGCTGTGGTCAATCACTACGCACTTCGGAAATGGGAAATCCTTTTTTGATTCACAAAGCTCCAGGTCGGTCTTGTCCAGAACGGCCCTGTATGTCGGCGGAATGTTGTGGAACACCGATGTGTTTGTTATGGCATCCGCGCAGGGATCGAAAAGGTACTGCTTGACGTTGAACCTGTGTCCCTCGCTTGGTTCAAAGGGTCCGTCCACCTGGTATATATACAGCGCACCCGCCTTGAGCCCCGGAACAAAAACGTGCCAGATGTCGCCGGTCCTGTTTTTCTTTTCATCCAATTCTATGACAGCGTAAGGCTCCATGTCGTTCTGGTCCCTGAAGAGATCCAGAATAACCTTGGTTCCGTTTCTGCTGAATACGGCAAAGTTCACACCGTCCGGGCCAACAGTCGCTCCAAGAGGGTAGGGTTTGCCAATTAATGTCTGAAGATTGTCCATGAGTTGATATTGTATCAGACTTTTCCAGATTTTTCCATACTTTCATTGCCCGCTTGACATGCTTCTTATTGGATAATTTTTACATAAATTGGAACTATAGTTAGATTTTGACAAAATTTGCCTCCGTCCATGCCGGGGATAAAATTTTCTTCACTTGTGGCCAAAAATCTCCGATAAACATGGGTATAGGACTTTTTTTGAAACGGATTCGTCTGAGGTCTGTTTTATCAATGAAAATCTGTTTTGCAAGGCCAAGGGGAAAATGAATGAGCTATAATTCTTATGGTGGTGGATACAATGCTTACCGCGAAATCGGTGTAAAGACTGCGAGCCAGGGAAAGCTGGTCGTGATGCTTTACGAGGGAGCCTGTTCACATTTGGAGGACGCAATAGCCATGATTCAGTCGGACGGAAAGATTCTTGCCGACAACATCGAGAGCTTTGGTGTGCACATCCAGAAAGTGCAGGACATAATCACCGAGCTTGAGGTCAGCCTTGACATGGAGAAGGGCGGTGAGATAGCCCAGAACCTGATGGCCCTCTACATATATATCAACAAGGAACTTTTGACTGCCGGAATCAAGCACCATAAGGAAAGACTTGAATTTATCTTAAAACTTTTGAGTGATTTGAAGGATGCGTGGGCTGTTGCCGCAAATTCACAGGCAAACAACGCCGTAAAGATGCCGGGAGACACTCCGACCATCAGCATAACCGGCTGACATGGATGCGTCTTCAAAACTTTTTGGGAGGAAGTGGGGATGAACGAAATTTTGAGCCAGGAGGAACTGGCGGAAAGGGTCGCAATTGTAAAAAGATTCAGGGCGCTTCTTGAAAAACAGAGGAGCCGCTTCCAGGAATACCTCAGGATTCTGGAGATGCAGGAGGATGAGATTGGCGGACAGAACGCCGACGCACTTTTGGCGCACTCCGAGCTTGAAAACCAGATTGTCGAGGGAATAGACTCGCTCCAGAAAGTCATAGTCCCCATGAGGAAGCTCTACCTTGACGTTAAGTCCTCCGCATCCACCTACAGCCCGGCAGACATTGTTCCCATCGAGAAGCTGCAGTCAGACCTTGCGAACCTCCAGACCCAGGTTATAGCGCAGAACGAAAGAAACCGCGAGCTGATAAAGGTCCAGATGGGCGAGATTCGCGAACAGATTGTCACCCTGAAAAATCCCTACCGCTCCAGACAGTCAATCTATGCGGACGTGGATTCGGGAAACTTCATACAGGTCGAGGCCTAAGGAACCGCTGATTAATACACGAAGCATTAATCAGTTTCTTCCATAAAATAACCACATTCTGTACCTCAAATTTGCAAATTTTTTTGTGGACTAAAATGAAGTAATTCCATATATTTATAATAGAGGAATTTATGAGCGACAAAGACGATAAAAAAAATGACCGTGACCCTAACGATCCGTACAGCTTTTTCAAGCTATCAACCGACCAAGACGATGGAGACAAAAAGAAAGGGGGCGGACCCAAGAAGATAAATCCAATCCCGCTGCTTGCCGTGTTCGTCTTTATTGTGGCGACTCTCCTTATACTCAACCGGGCGCTGTCATCCGCACGTGGAGATGAGACGATAGACTTTTCCGATTTCCGCCAGATGATTGACCGGGGCGACATCGACACTGTTGTTGTAGGGGACACCTATTTTATTGGCTACAAGAGCAACGGACAGCCGGACTCATTGTCCACGGGCGGGAACGCATTTCTGAAACTGTTTGGGATTGGCACCAGCGACAGGCTTGAGTACAAGACCGTTGGATTTTTGACCGAAGAGTTCATTACCTTTATGAACACAAAGGGAGTGACGTATTCGCGTGAGGTCAAGAGGAGCGGTGTTTTCCTGCAGATCCTTTTGAACTGCCTTCCATTGATTATACTTGTAGTGATTTATATAGTCATGTTCAAGAAGATGGGAGGTGGACTTGGTGGAATGGGCTCCGTATTTGGTGTAGGGGGCGGAAAATCCAAGGCCGTGAGCGAAGGAAAGGTCAAGACCCGTTTTGATGATGTTGCTGGAGAGGACGAGGCAAAGGAAGAGCTTGTCGAGGTTGTGGATTTCCTTAAGCAGCCAAAAAAATATACGGACATCGGTGGAAAGATTCCAAAGGGAGTCCTTCTTGTTGGACCGCCTGGAACCGGTAAGACCCTTCTTGCCCGTGCGGTTGCCGGTGAGGCCGGTGTTCCTTTTTTCAGAATTTCCGGTTCGGATTTTGTTGAAATGTTTGTCGGTGTCGGTGCATCCCGCGTTAGGGATTTGTTCCGCACAGCACGTGAGAAGGCTCCATGCATTATCTTTATTGACGAGCTGGACGCAATCGGTAAGAGCCGTGTGAACAATCTTGGTGGAAACGACGAGCGTGAGCAGACACTGAACCAGCTTCTTGTTGAGATGGACGGATTCGACAACGAAAAGGGACTCATAATCCTTGCCGCCACAAACCGTCCGGATGTTCTGGACCCAGCCCTTCTTCGTCCGGGTCGATTCGACAGGCAGGTTGTTGTTGACAAGCCGGATGTCAAGGGTCGTGAGGCGATTCTGAAAATCCATGCCAAGAATGTGAAGATTGACCAGTCCGTTGATTTCAGTGCGCTTGCTCTTGCCACAAGTGGTCTTGCCGGTGCGGATCTTGCGAACATTGTCAACGAGGCAGCCCTTCTTGCCGTAAGAAATGGAAGAAAACTTGTAATCTCCGAGGATTTTGACGAAGCCATAGAGAAGACCCAGATTGGTCTACAGAAAAAGAGCCGTGTCGTCAAGGAAAAGGAGAGACATATCGTTGCATACCACGAGACGGGACATGCTCTTGTTGCCGCATTCACACCAGGAAGCGACCCGGTTCACAAGATTACTATAATCCCGCGTGGAATTGGGGCTTTGGGCTATACCATGCACCGCAGCGAGGATGAGTCCTTCCTTAAGAGCCGGAACGAGCTTGTCGGTGAGGTTGATGTCCTCCTTGGTGGACGTGCCGCCGAGCAGATTGTTTTTGGAGAAATCAGCACTGGAGCGTCCAACGATATTTCCCGTGCCACATCAATCTTCAAGAGCATGATTACGGACTACGGAATGAGCGACAAATTCCGCAACGTGACTTTGGGAAAATCCGGTCGCGGCTATGGATTTGGTGCGCAGGAGCCGGAGCTTGTGCGTGAGTTCTCCGAGGACACCCAGAAGTATATAGACGACGAGATTGCCCGCCTGATGGATGAACGCTATACGCATGTGCTTGATTTGCTTGGAAAACACAAGGAGCTTCTTGACTACATCGCAAAGCGTCTTCTTGAAAAGGAGACAGTCGAAGGCAAGGAGTTCGAGGAAATAATCAAGGCGGAAAGCCACTGCACAGAACTTGCTGCCGAGGCCGGAAAAAAAGCGGATGAGGAGCATTATATAAATGCCAGCGCCAGTACAAATTGAAATCCAACTTGACAGTTGTATTTCAATTTGCCTATGAGTTTTTGCTTGGTCGCGAGGCTCCCATTTTTTGATTCGCAAAAAAACGCAAAAACTCAGATAGTGATGATAGTTTTTTTAGTTTCACTATAACAACAATGGGGATTCTTGACTAAGAATCCCCAAACTTATTTTGCTTTTTTATGTTGAATTAATTAAAATGGTGACGGGCTTCGGCGAATTTTTGGTTGAACTCTTTGGAATAGATTTTTTGTTCCTTTTCCCCGCCGTATTTTGCTATCAGATAGATTTTATCCTTGTCCGTACAGTTGTTGAACAGGTTTCCCATCTGCGAGGATGAAAGAACCGATGTGTAGCTTGCGCTGACACTTGAATCGTTGGCGGTCTCGGTGTACAGAAGGCTTATGTCTGAAAGTCCGTATCTTTTGCCGTTGCACTCAAGACAGAGGGAGAACTGCGTGTAGTCCTTTATTCCTTCCCCAAGATGCGCCGTGTAGTTTACGATTGTGTTGTTCACAAGGGAATGGTCCTTCGTTATGTAGTAGATGTCGAAATCTATTGATGCGACTGGATATTTCTGGAGCTTGAATTTGGTCTCGTGAATCAGGTTCATCTTTGCGATTTTGCGTCCCGGATAGAGGAGAGCCTCAAAGTCTTCGTTCTTCAGGACCAGTGTAAGCGGGTCAACCAGGTTTCCATTTTTGTACATTGTCAGATGAAGGTGCGCGCCCGTTGAGTAGCCGGTGGACCCCACCAGACCGATTTTTTCTCCCTGCTCAACCCTGTCGCCCTTTTCGGCTATAAGTTTGCTCATGTGCGCATACAGGGACTTGTAGTTTCCCTCATGCCTGATGATTATGTAGTTTCCATACTGGTTATGCCACCCGGAGACTTCCACCACGCCGCTTTTTATTGCATAGACCGGTGTTCCTGGCCCCGCCGCCATGTCGATTCCGTTGTGGTTGCTTGGAACGCGGGAGATTGGGTCAATCCTTGGACCGAATTGGGATGTCAGATAGAATTTGGCCTCCTTCAGTGGATTTATGAACTCCTCCTGCATTGGCTCCTCTTTTTCTTTTCCTGCCGCCCCCAGTGTACCGAGCGACGCACAGCCAGTCAGTACAAAGGTTAATGTTACAGCCAGACAAAGAAAAAAGCGTTTCATGACACCCTCACAATTTTTTATCAAAATTTCAAATCTCAAATATCTCCAAAGTCCAATTTGTGGATAGAGATAACCCTTTTTATAACTTTAAGGCGATGTAGTCAAGACAGTTGTAGAGAAAATCTACGCTTATTTTCGGAATATTTTCACTTTAAAATTACTTCTTTATTATAGAAGAAAAATGTATAAAAAAAAGGACCGGGAAAATCCATTTCTGGACATAACCCGGCCCAATTTAAGGTTAAGTTAATTTACTTAGATTCTAAAAAGCAGATCCTCGTATGACGGGAACGGCTTGTAGTCTTCGCCAAGAAGTACCTCAATTTGGTCGGCTACGGCCCTTGTCTCCGCCATCGCTGGAATCACGACATTTGCGTAAGCCTTTGCCTCGCTCATATAGTCTGCCGCCTGCTTTGTCTCAAGGTGCTTTCTGTTAAGCTCCTCCGTCTTTTCGGCAAGCTCGTCCACAAGACCGTCCAGCTTTTTGAGCAGCTCCGTCTCCGCACCGCATTTTGCACTTGGGACCACCGATTTAAGATTGGATACAGTCTTGCTTACGTCCCTCATATACTTGAACGCGGCCGGGAGAATGTCCTTGTTCAGCATCTCCAGCATGGTCTGCACCTCTATGTTCAGAACCTGGCAGTATTTCTCCAGCTTGATTTCATAGTGGCTCTCGATTTCCTTCTTCGTGTAGATTCCAAGCTCCGTGAACAGTTTGATGTTCTTCGGATCCATGTAGTGCTCCATCGCCTCCGGAAGATTCTTGAGGTTCATAAGTCCACGTGACTCTGCTTCGCTGATCCAGCTTGGGTCGTATCCGTTTCCGTTGAAGATAATTCTCCAGTGTGCGTTTAGCTCCCTCTTTACGAGAACCTGAAGTGCCTCGTCAAAGTTTTTGGCCGGCTCCAGTTCGTCCGCAAATTTTTTGAGTGTGTACGCCACGATTCCGTCAAGCACCGTGTTTGGACCTGATATTGAAAGCGAAGAACCGACAGAGCGGAACTCAAAGCGGTTTCCTGTGAAAGCGAACGGGCTTGTCCTGTTGCGGTCGGTGGAATCCTTGGGGATTGGAGGAAGCACGTCAACGCCAAGGGTCATCTTTTTCTTGCTGATTTCATCGTAGTGGGTTCCGTTCTTGATTGACTCAAGGACAGCCTGGAGTTCCTCTCCCATGAAGATTGAGATGATTGCTGGCGGGGCCTCGTTTGCTCCAAGCCTGTGGTCGTTGCTCGCGGATGCCACCGAAATGCGCAGGAGGTCCTGGTATTCGTCAACAGCCTTCACGACTGCCGTTACAAAAAGTATGAACTGTGCGTTCTTTTCCGGAGTGTCGCCCGGGTTCAGAAGATTCTCACCCTCGTCCGTTGCCATTGACCAGTTGTTGTGTTTTCCGCTTCCGTTGAGTCCGGCGAAAGGTTTTTCATGGAGCAGGCACACAAGTCCGTGGCGGCGGGCAACCTTTTTCATAACTTCCATTGTGAGCTGGTTCTGGTCCGCCGCAATGTTTGTTGTCGAGAAGATTGGGGCCATCTCGTGCTGGGCCGGCGCAACCTCGTTGTGTTCAGTCTTCGCAAGGATTCCGTATTTCCAGAGAGTGTCGTTCAAATCCTCCATGTACTCGACAATCCTTGATTTGAGCGCGGCGAAATACTGGTCGTCCATCTCCTGTCCCTTTGCGGGTTTTGCGCCGAACAATGTGCGTCCGGTCATGCGGAGGTCCTTTCTCTGGTTGTAAAGTTTTTCGTCAACAATAAAATATTCCTGCTCCGGTCCAACGGTCGTTGAAATTCTTTTTGCCGTGTTGTTTCCAAAGAGTCTGAGGATTCTGATTCCCTGTTTGTTGAGCGCCTCCATGGAGCGGAGGAGAGGGGTCTTTTTATCAAGAGCCTCGCCAGTGTATGAGCAGAATGCGGTAGGAATGCAGAGTGTATGCTCCTTCACAAACGGATAGACCGATGGGTCCCAGACTGTGTATCCGCGTGCCTCGAATGTAGCGCGGGTTCCACCGGATGGGAATGATGATGCGTCGGGTTCTCCCTTCACAAGCTCCTTTCCGCTGAACGTCATAAGGATTCCGCCATCGTCGGTTGGATTCAAAAATCCGTCGTGCTTTTCCGCTGTGATTCCCGTGAGCGGCTGGAACCAGTGTGCGTAGTGCGTGGCACCTTTTTCAATTGCCCATTCCTTCATTGCGTGTGCAACCTGGTTTGCAACGTCAAGGTCCAGCGGTACACCTTCATCCAAAGTTTTTTTAAGTGCCCTGAATGTTTCCTTTGGAAGACGGTCTTTCATGACGCGCTTGTTGAAGACATAGGAACCAAAGAGTTCCGGTACATTAGTTGGTGCCATCATAATTCTCCTTTTTCTTTGTTTAAAAACAGAAAGGCGATGTGAAATCCTGTCAGAAAACTTGATTTCACATCGCCATTGATGTTGGTTTCAATTATCCACTTTTAACAAAACAAGTCAATAGGGATTGAAAATATTTTTTGCCATTGTTTTTTATTTTCCTCCAGGAGGAACAATTTCGTAGCCCGCAAGGAGTATGGTCTTTATAAGCGCGTGGATTTTTTCGTACACATAGTCGAACCGGCTGCCACGGATGTTTCCAACGTCAACCGAAATCACCATGCCGTCGTGCAGGTTTTCTGCGGTGAGTGAAATTATTTCGTCCGCGCCAAGGTATCTGCTTTTTTTGTCGGAGACTGAATCCTCAAATGACACCCTGTCATTTATTTCGTTCCAAGCGTCTATATACATATACCCGGTAGACCCACCCGCATCAATCATCATCTGGTTTGAACGGTAGTGCGGGGCATGCCACATTAGGTCGAGTTCCTTTCCTGTGGCCGCAAGAAATTCGTCCTCGTTTCTCGCAAGTCCACGGCGTATAAAGTCTGCGTCAATCTCGAAGTCTTTTGAAAGAAGGTCAGCCGCTGTGAAAAATCCGGACGCACATCTGCTTCCGCTTGCGACAATCTGGCATGTCTCCATGGGGTATCGCCTTATGAACTCTCCGTTTATAAAGAACGTGCCCCTTATCCCGAAATCCTCCAGCACGGAAAGAACCTGCGCAAGTCCTTCGTTTCCTTCTGTTGCGTCAAAAACTATTGACACTTTTCCGAGGCTTTTCTTTTCTTCCATGGTCTCGGGAATCAGCGGATATGTGAATGCAGGGGATGACAGGGAGCGAACAAAAACCGCGTCGTCAAAAAGATGGTTCGGACATTCTGCTGTGTACGCCCTGAATTTTCCGTTCGATGCGTATCCGGGTGAGTCCGGTGGATTTGACCTTCCTGCTGCGCTCCAGGAATTTTTTTCTTCGTTATACTGATACCGGGTATCGTCTCCTTCAATCCATGCGTTGATTTTTTCTCCATCCCATCTTGCGGCCTTCACCGATGAAAGATAGAGGACGGTCTTTTTCCACTTGCCGCCTTTTTCTGCGGACCACCTGAAAAGACTGTTTTCCCCGCCAGCGATTATCGTGTTGGAATCGAGCCACCTGAACGAAAGAATTTTTTCGCCCTCAACTTTTGCGACCTGCTTCCATCCGTCTATCTTTCTTGTCTCAAGATTTTTTCCGCTTGTGAACGCGACCATCTTTCCGTCGGGGGAAAGCGACATGCTTCCAGGCTCGTCATAGCTTGCGACCAGCGAAAATGTTTTGTCCATCGAATAGAGCGACGCTGATTTTTTTCCCTTTGTGTAGCTCAGGTTTTCAATCCACAGAAGGGGAACGTCGGCGGAAGTCCACATCACGTCCATGCCGAGTATGGAACCTGAGAGTCCAATCAGGCTTTCCATTTTTCTTGCGGAGGCAAAACCAAAGTCCTTTGGAATGGAATAGAGAATCGCAATCTTTTTTCCGCTCGCGTACAGAAGATATTTTCCGTCCGGGCTTATCCAGAAACTGTCGTGGAATGTGTCAAAATTTGTTGAGAGACGTGCGACCGGTGTTCCGTTTCCAAGAACCGCATAGTAGAGTCCGCGTGTGAAAAGCTCCCCCTCGTCAATCCTGTAGAGAATGTCGCCCGAAGCATAGTAGAGTCTTTCGCCGACCCACTGGACGCATCCGAGGCTTCCCTTTCCAATCCTCCGCATTGATTGTGGCGGAAGAAGTTTTTTTACGGCCGCATCGCATGAGGCAAAATAGACTGTCCCGTTTTCTTCGTACAAAAAGAATTTTGAGTCGCCGGACCATTTCACAAGGACAGAATCGTTGGACGAAGACTTTCCCCGAATTTTAATCTGAACGCCGGTCGCTGTCTGGAGCAAAACAAGGGAGCCTTCCGAATCTTCCTGGCAAATCCATTTTCCGTCGGGGCTTTCCGCCTGTCTCACGCTGTCGTACCATCCTGCCGGAAAATCGTCGCTCCTGTAAATCCAGACCAGCTTTCCGCTGTCCATGCTGTATCTTGCGGTTCCGAATGCGTTCCTGAGCTGGACCACGTTTCCGGAGAGCAGCTCCATTTTTTCTGGTACGCATGTCAAAAGCGATGGACGGCCCTGCGCGGAATTTTTTTCAAGGTGGATTTCAAACAGGGAGGAGGAACTGGATGTTCCGGGAAAATCAAGCCGGGTGGAGTAGAGCAGGTTGTTTGAGCTGTCTATGTCGTGGACTGAAAACGATGTCGCGGAAAAAATCTGGCTTACCAGAGCGAAGGTAAGAATGGAAACAAGCGAAAGTCTTTTCATAAAAGTGGCCCTCCATAATTATAAAAAAACCCCCGGAAAAGACCGGAGGCGTGTGGTCAATGATGTTATGACCTATTTCAAAAGTGTGAGCGGATCCACGAGGGTTCCGTTCTTGTAGACTGTGAAATGCAGGTGCGGTCCAGTGGAATATCCTGTGGAACCGACCAGACCAATCTTCTGGCCCTGTGTCACCTTTTCTCCCTTTGTTGTGAGGATTTTGCTCATGTGCCCGTAGAGTGTCTGGTAGCCGTCCTTGTGCTTGATGATGACGTAGTTTCCATAAGAGTTGTGCCATCCGGCGACCTGTACCGTTCCGCTCATGGATGCGTAGATTGGTGTTCCCGTTGGACATGCCATGTCTATTCCAGTGTGGGAGCTCTTTTTTCCAGAAATTGGGTCGATTCTTGGACCGAATTTTGATGTGAGGTAATACTTTGCGTAAAGCGGCTTGGCAAATTTTTCACCCTGGACTTTTTCAATCTCGGAAGCAGGCAGCCATCCACCTGGAACAAAAAGCTCCTGGCCTGGAGAGAGAGTCTCCGAGTCAAGGCTGTTCACGTCAAGCAGATTCGCCAGGGTGATTTTGTTGGAAGAATTTGAATATTTTTTTGCGATTCCACTAAGGGTGTCGCCGTTCTTTACTTTGTACAGGATTCCGTCCATGCTTGGAACTTTGAGCCTTGAAGGAATCTCGCTCACGTCCTTTATGTTGTTGCATGAAATCAGAGTGGAGATGTTCTGGAGTCCCTGGTTCTTCATAAACTGGGTGAGACCTGTTATGTTCTGAGCCTTGTTGTATCTGACCGTTGTCCAGGTCACGTTGAGCATGTCGATTTTTGGAAGAGGAATCGAGCCGTCCTCCGCGTAGAGATAGCCGAAAGCATCGAACTGGGGCGTGTTCTCCATGGCGAACGATGACAGGGAGTTGTCAAGAAATTCCAATGCCCAGTCGTTGTCCATGCAGACCTCTACAGGATTTGCGAAGCTCTCTTTGTATGCGTGCTCATCAACCTTCTGTTTTGGAAAATATATGCAGGCAAATGCGGCCGGTATAATCCACCCGAACTCTACAATGCGGAGAAGTGTCTTCAGGAAAAGAAATGCGGCTTCCTTCAGAGTCATAAGAAAATTCTTCATCCCATAGTTTCTTGGGACCGCGACCGCTGCCGATGCAAATCTTGGGCGGCTTGTTTCCCTGCGGAGTACATTTTTCCGTGTCGCGGATGACCTATAAGATTTTTTACCTGAATAATTTATTATTTCCATAGTACAAATATCGACATTCCATCTAGCCTATATTAGAATAAAATCAAACGAAAATGAAGAGTAAAATACGAATTTTTTTGGCAATTTTTTTGGGAATCGCCATAGGGATTGTGGTGAAAATCTTTGTGGCCGACATCATTATAATAGAAGGAAAATCAATGGAACCCAGATTCCACAGCGGCCAGATTGCGTTGGTCAACCGCCTTGCCTATGGACTGAATCTGCCGTTCTCCGACAGGCTTGTCCTGATGTGGTCCACCCCAAAAATCGGGGACGTTGTAATCTACATGATTGAGAACGCCCAGGTCATAAAACGATGCGTCGCCACCGGGGGAACCGCACTAGAATATTCCTACGAATCTGGATATAATCTGCACATAGGGGACAGGACCTTTCCATTGACGGACGGGCAGTACCACAGGATGAAGGATTTTAGCTCCGTACCCGAGGGAACCATACTGGCGATAGGCGACAACCGAGATGTCTCCATAGATTCCAGGACCTACGGTTTTGTGTCCGTGAAAAATATTTTGGGAAAAGTGATATGCAGACCAACCGATTTCTGATAAAAAAACGCACAATCGCTATTCTGGCAATCAGCGCGTTCGTGATGCTCATTATATTCATAAGATTTACAGTCCTTGCACTGCAGCCGCTTCCCGCAGCAAGAAAGTCCAATCCAAAGCTGGAGAGGGGGTCCATTGTTGACAGGAGTGGAAAACCCCTTGCAATATCGACAAATTTCTATGACTTTGGCGTTACTCCCGAGATGGTGAAGAACGTTGAGGATTTTGCGAACGTGGTGGCCGAGGAGCTGGACATGAATCCAATCGTCATCCAGAACATAATCAACTCCAGCCAGAACCCGAAATATGTTGCGCTGAAGAAAAAACTCACCGAGCAGGAGCACGACCGTCTTTCCGCTTTGATTGACGAGAACGGATTCACCCAGTTCTGCCGCTTCGACAGGATTTCGGGGCGCGTGTATCCTTTGAACGACCTTGCGAGCCAGCTGATTGGATACATGGGCCGTGAGGACAAGGGTCTTAGCGGAATGGAGTACCAGCTTCAGGACATCCTTGCGCCAAAAATGCACGAGGGGGACGAAAGCCCCACGCTCTATGGAAAAAATGTCTACCTCACTATAGATTCGGACCTGCAGCACAAGCTGGAGCAGATTGCAAAAAAGGCAATGGAGACAACGCAGGCTGAAAACTTTATGCTTGTGGCCATGGACGCAAAGTCGGGGGAGATTCTCAGCTACATCAGTCTTCCCGAGGCCGATTTGAACAACTATTCCCTGGCTACATCCGAAAGCAAGACCGACAGACCGGCGAACTCCGCATACGAGCCTGGAAGTGTGTTCAAAATCTTTACCGCAGCCGCATATCTTGATTCCGGGGCAATCAAGGACGACACGCTTTTCCTTTGCGACGGACTCTACACCAGGACCACAAATCTGAACGAGGTCATAAAAATCAGCTGCCTTGAGCACCATGGATACCTTTCTGTCCGCGGAGCGCTGGAGCTTTCCTGCAACGACGCTTTTGCCCAGATGAGCGACCTTCTTCCGACGGATCTGTTCCTGACCTACATTGACAAATTTGGTTTTGGAAAAAAGACCGGGGTGGAGCTTCCCGCAGAGGCGCTTGGTCAAATCAAGACTCCAAAAAGCAAGAGCTGGTCCGCAAGAACAAAGGCAACAATGTCGATTGGACAGGAGCTGACTGTTACGGCACTCCAGATGGTCCAGGCCGCGGGAATCATTGCCAACGACGGAATCCCGGTGAAGCTGACTTTCATCAAGCAGATAAAGGACAAGGACGGAAAGATTGAGTACAACCACAGTCCCGAGTATGGACAGAGGGTTCTGAAGCAGGCGACCGCCGAATACATTTTGAGCTGCATGGAGACCACCGCCGAAAAGGGAACGGGAAGCAGGGCCGCTCTTGGCGACATTTCGATTGGAGTAAAGACAGGAACGGCGCAGATGGCTGACACGGTTCACGGTGGATACAGCGACACGGACTTTCTTTCAAACTGCATGGCCATTTTCCCGGTGGAGAAGCCGCAGATTGTCCTCTACATAGTCATCGAGAAGGCAAAGGGAGAGACCTACGCTGGACGAATTGTGGCCCCTGTAATCCGCGAGGCAGCCGACGAGATAATCGACCACCTTGGAATGAGCCGCGAGGGAGCTGTCGTTGTTGGACATTCGGGCAGAATCTCTATACAGTCCAACATCCCGATAAGCGTGAACGATGCGGTCCCGGACTTTATTGGAAGACCCAAGAGGGATTTGATTCCCGTAATATCCGCGCACCCCGAGCTGAATTTTGTCATAACAGGTGAGGGATGGGTCAAATCGCAGAAGCCCGCACCAGGCTCGCCTCTTATGGAGGACATGACAATTGAACTCAATCTGGAATAAAAACATAGAGTCGTTCAGGCTCCGATTTCCTCAGCTTGCAAATATAATAGAAGAAAACATTTCTGATTTTGAATCGGGCAAAAAAGAATCCCCGCTGGTTTTGGTCCAGGCAAAGAATGGGGAACCTACTGCCATTGAAAACTCTGTCCCGCTCCATTCAAAATACAATCCCGGGCGTGAGGCTGTCCAGCTTTTCCAGAAGGATTCCATGGATGGTTCTGACGCGGCTGTTTTTCTTGGCTTCGGACTTGGATATGCTCCGGTGGAGTTTTGCAAAAAATTTCCGTCCACCCCGCTGGTTTTGGTTGAGGGCGACACATTCCATCTGCTTGCGGCATTTTCCGCTCTGGACTGGGGACCTGTTTTTTCGCACCGCAATGTGATTTTTGCTGTGGGTGCGGACGTTTCTACTGCGGCGGGACTTGCGACATCGTTTGGCGCGGATGTAAAATTTTTTTCCTCAAGCGCACAGACCGCCCATGACCAGGCGTATTTTTATTCAGTAAAATCACAGGTGGCAAAATCAAAGCAGAAGGATGAAATCAACACAAACACGCTTGAAAAATTTTCGCATCTTTGGCTCAAAAACTCGTGCCGGAATCTGCATTATCTTTCGGAAAAGGACGGCGTGAAAAAATATTTCGGGCTAGGTAAAAATCTTCCGTTTGTCATTGTCGCGGCGGGTCCAAGTCTTGAACGGATTTTGCCAAAACTGCCGGAGCTAAAAAAAAGGGCCGTCATTGTATGCGTGGACACAGCTTTGAAGGCATGTCTTGAAGCCGGTGTGGAGCCTGACTTTGTTGTGCTTGTGGATCCCCAGTATGTGTGCGCCCTGCATCTTGAGTTTCTGGCATCCCCGTCGTCCGTGCTGATTACCGAGAGCGCGGCGTGGCCATCTGTCTTTAGGTTTCCATGCGCTGAGACAGTCCTTTGCTCGTCACTTTTTCCGGTTGGACAGTATTTTGAAAAAAGGCTTGGAGAAAAGGGGGAGCTTGGGGCCGGTGGAAGTGTCACCACAACTGCATGGGATTTTGCAAGAAAATGCGGGGCAAGGCGAATCTACATTGCGGGGATGGACCTTGGTTTTCCCGGTAGACAGACGCACATAAGGGGTTCCCAGTTTGAGGAAAGGAGCCACAGAAAATCAACAAGGACCAGCACTGGGGAGACCGACGGAATTGCGGCCCTGCTTGGTGCGAATCCAAAAATCGCGGAGGACTTTCGGGGCAAAAAAATCCTGACAGATTCCAGAATGTCCATGTTCTCATGGTGGTTTGAAAAATCAACGGCGACTGCGGCAATGGACGGGCAGATTACATACACGCTCACTCCCGAGAGCCTTGCCATAAAGGGAATGGGTGTCGCGAATCTTGATGAACTTTTGTCCGAAGACGAGAGGCTTGGGCTTAAGGAAGAGTTTTTTTCATGCGCCAAAGAAAAATCTGAAATGGAAAAAACTGATGCGCCCGGATTTTCCGAGGTTCTGGATTCGTTCAAAAAAAATCTGGAGGAGCTGGAGTCTCTTGCAAAAAGGGGGCTCGGTCTTTGCGATGACGGTCTCAAAAATCCTCTAAATGCGGGGAAGGTTTTTACAAGGCTTGGTGAAATCGACTCGCAGATTCTTGGTTCAAAGGCAAAGGATGCGGCGGCCCTGGTTTTCCCGACAAAAAGGCAGCTTGAAAAACTTTCGTCCTCATTGCCAAAGGAGGGACCTCTTGCCCCTCTGTACATGTCACGTCTGATTTATACCCAGCTTCTTTCCGCAACAAGGGAGTATCTGGAGGCTCTGGGCTAGGGGCTAATTTTTCTCGGAGATTTTTTCGCTCATGTCGTAAATCATAACCTCAATTGGCGTCCTTGATGTTGGAGGCAGGGAGTCCAGCGCGTCTATCGTTTTGGCGTAGCGTCTCATTTTTCCAAGGTCGTAGCCCGGTTGGTCTTTTTGTGAATCCTCAAAGCCGGTCACAAGAAATTCGACGGAGGTTCCAAGTGCCTGCGCAATTTTCACAGCCTTGTCCGCGGCGGGAATTGGTCCCCCGGTTTTCAGGTAGCTGTTGATTGTGTCCTTTGGAATCCCGGTCCGCTTTGAAAGGTCCACGGCGGTAAAATTCATCGCCCCCATTATTTCCTTTAGGTTCTCTCCAAAACTCATGCCACATTGTAGGAAAAAACAAAGAAATTACGCCCCCAATTGGTAATTTACTTGCATGGATTGATGGTGTAGTAAGATATTACTAGGCGGTGGTGATAAAAAATGCCCTCCATACTGCTTTTACACAATATGAAGGGCCTGTTGCAGGTTAAACCTTGCGTTTATGCGAAAACTTACGCCTTGTTAAGACGTGCTTCCAAGTCGTCCAGAATTGCGGACAATTCTTTTGGCAGGTGCTTTCCGAACTTTGGATAGTGGTTCTCGCGGATGTCCTTGACTTCCTTCTTCCATCCTTCAACATCAACCTTGAGGATTTCAGGGAGAGTCTTCTTGTAGTAGTCTGCAAGACCGTCTGTGTTCAAAGCGCCGTCCTTTGGCATGAGACCGATTGGTGTGTCAACCGCATTGTCAACTCCGTCGCAGCGGTCGAAAATCCATGCGAGTACGCGGCTGTTGTCACCGTATCCCGGCCACATGAATCCGCCTGGAAGATCAGGATTGTTCTCATCCTTTCTGAACCAGTTGACGTAGAAAATCTTCGGGAGCTTGTCCTTGTCTGCGGCAGCGTTTCCAACGTCAATCCAGTGCTGGAAGTAGTCGCCCATGTTGTATCCGCAGAACGGAAGAATTGCAAATGGGTCGCGGCGGATTTTTCCGACTTCAGCTGCATTGATTGTAGATGCGGCTGTGATTTCTGATCCGACGATGGAGCCAAGGAATACACCGTGGTTCCAGCTGCGTGCCTGATGTACGAGAGGAACTGTTGAAGGTCTGCGTCCGCCGAAGAGGATTGCAGAAATCGGTACTCCCTCTGGAGATTCCCAGTCGCTTGCGATACATGGGCACTGTTTTGCAGGAGCAGTAAAGCGTGCGTTCGGGTGTGCGAATTCCTCGCCCTTTGGTGACTTGTCCTTTGGAAGAGCGTCGCGTGTGTTTCCCTTCCAGTCAACGAGCTTGCCCTTTGCAGGATATCCGATTCCTTCCCACCAGATGTCTCCGTCTTCTGTAAGAGCGCAGTTTGTGTAGATTGTGTTCTTTTCTGCTGAGATGAGGGCGTTCTTGTTTGACTCTGCCGATGTTCCCGGTGCAACTCCGAAGAATCCTGCCTCCGGGTTGATTGCGTAGAGGCGGCCGTCCTTTCCGAACTTCATCCATGCAATGTCGTCGCCGACTGTCTCAACCTTCCATCCAGGGATTGTTGGAATCAACATGGCAAGGTTTGTCTTTCCACATGCTGACGGGAATGCGCCTGTAACGTACTTGACTTCGCCCTTCGGATTTGTGAGCTTGAGGATGAGCATGTGCTCTGCAAGCCATCCCTCTTCACGTGCGATGACGGTTGCTATGCGGAGTGCGAAACATTTCTTTCCAAGAAGAGCGTTTCCACCGTATCCAGAACCGTAAGACCAAATCAGGTGCTCCTCAGGGAACTGTGAGATATATTTGTGCTCGACATCAGCGCAAGGCCATATTCCGTTGTCCTTTTCGCCGTTGTTGAGTGGCTTACCTACAGAGTGGAGACATGGAACCCAGTCGCCGTCAGTTCCGAAATACTGCCAGACCTTTTCTCCTGCGCGGGTCATAATGTCCATGTTCAGAACAACGTACTCAGAGTCGGTCAGCTCAATACCGTACTTTGCGATTGGTGAACCAAGAGGTCCCATGCAGAACGGAATCACGTACATTGTGCGTCCGTGCATACATCCCTTGTAAAGACCTGACATGGTGGCCTTCAGCTCAACCGGGTCAATCCAGTGGTTTGTTGGACCTGCATCTTCTTCCTTTTTAGAAGAGATGAATGTGCGTGACTCAACACGGGCAACATCGCTTGGAAGAGAGCGGAACAGGAAGCAGTTTTCCTTTGCCTTCAACGGTGTGGCAAGTCCAGCGTCCACACACTTCTGCATAAGGCGGTCATATTCAGCTGTGGAGCCGTCCACCACGACAACATTGTCAGGCTCGCACATCTTGACACATTCCTCAACCCAGGCCTTAATTCCGGCATGCTTAATGTCATTGACAGTCATTAAAAACTCCTTCTAGGAAATGAATCCCGAAACAGATACTTTGACAACGTAGCAGCGCTGTTTTCAGTTGCTCTATGCAATCATTCGTTTCCTTACGGTAACTAATCTACCCCAAAAAAGCATAATATTCAAGTTGACAGAGTAATTTATACAGGGCTTCAGCATGAAAACTATGGATAAATGCAACACATGAGCGGGTCCCAGTTGACGCGTCCCCCTCCTGTGTTGCAAAAAGTCCATTGTTTTTATCATGCTGAAGCCCTGACAATTTATAGAAGAAAAATCAGTGGCAAAAAATTACAATTAAATACTTCAAAAAATTTGGAAAGTGGGATATAATAGAAACCTGTTCGGTAACTATGCTATCAAACAGATTTACAGGTGTTCATAATCCCGAAAATTGCCGAAATTTTAGGGAAACACTTTTTCATATACCAATAACAAGTTGAGAGGTTTGGAATGGCAAAGAAGGAACTTGACAGATTTGCAACTAACTACAAGAAGGACATCAAGATACAGACCAAGCTGATGGCAATACTCATAGCCTCCGTTGTATTTTGCTGTGCCGTTGTGGCCATTTTGTCGCTGAACATATTCACAAGCAAGCAGATGGAAATCGAGAAGACCAGAATCAAGGCTAACGCCGAAGGTATGAAAAGAATTGCCGCGGACTGGAAGCTCCAGCTGGATTTCTATACCTACCTCTTCTCAATCAACCCGGACATTGAGCGGGCGGTGGGTGAAAATGACGGTACCCTTAAAACTGTCGTCAGTGGAATCATCCCGAACCTTGACCTTGACTGGTGGGCAATCACTGACACAAAGGGCAAAACCCTCATGTCGGAAAACATCACCGGCGACCTTTCTTCCTCCGTATACGTGGAACTTCCAAGCAAGGGCAGTGTGGCGTGGGGCTACGACAGTCTTGGAAACCAGAACTACTCCATTATAGTCGCCTACCCGATTAAATATAGTGGCAAGATTGTCGGCTCCGTAATCTTTGGATACGCACTTGACAACCAGCTTCTCTGCGAGGAGGCCGTTGCGGGCTACAACTGCGAATGTACAGTCTTCAAGGACAATGTCCGCGTGGACACAACCCTTACGGACAAAAATGGAAACTCAATTGTCGGAACTACGCAGGACAACCAGGACGTAATCGACACAGTTCTTAAAAGGGGCGAGCAGTACGATGGCAAACTCACCATCAGCGGAAAGGACTATATCACCTGCTACTCTCCGCTCGCAACGCATGACGGACATATCACCGGAATGATTTTTGTCGCGCACTCGCTCGAATCTCTGGAAGCGGCAGAACGCTCAACGGCAATCATTATTACGCCGGTCTGTGTCGGAATAGTCATAGTCCTTATCCTTCTGGTCGGCTACTTTGTGCGCTGGCTCATGTGGCGTATCAAGAACGTCACCACGTCCCTCGAGGAAATGGCAACCGGAGAGGCTGACCTTACCAAACGCTGCAAACTCTTTATCCGCGACGAAATTGGATTCCTTGTCATACAGTTTGACGCTTTCTGTGACAAGCTGCAGGAAATTGTCGCCGAGGTCAAAAAATCAAAGGACGAGCTGAACGAAACGGGAACAACGCTCGCCAGTTCAATAAACGAAACATCCGGTGCGATTGTTGAAATCAGCGACAACATAGACAGTGTCCACACACAGATAAAGAACTCCGACAACAGCGTAAGACAGACCGCATCAATAGTCGCGGAAGTGTCCGACAGCATCACGTCGTTGAACGGCATGATTCAGAGCCAGTCCGGAGAAGTCAGCGATGCAGCAACGGCGGTCGAGCAGATGATTGGAAACATTTCTTCCGTCAACAAGTCCGTGGAAAAAATGGCAGGCTCCTTCGAGACTCTTTCCCAGAACGCGCAGATGGGATTCTCCAAGCAGCAGGATGTTGACGACAGAATCCGCCAGATTGAAACGCAGTCCGAAATGCTCCAGGAAGCGAACCTTGCAATTTCAAGCATAGCCGAGCAGACCAACCTTCTTGCCATGAACGCAGCCATCGAGGCGGCCCACGCGGGTGAGGCAGGAAAGGGATTCTCCGTCGTTGCCGATGAAATCCGTAAGCTCTCCGAAACTTCCGCGCAGCAGTCAAAGACAATCGGTGAACAGCTCAACAACATCAAGGACTCCATATCCGAGGTTGTTTCCGCGTCCAACGAATCAAGGGAAGCATTTACGGCAGTGTCCAGCAAGATTGAGGAGACGGACCAGCTCGTTGTCCAGATTAAGGCGGCAATGGAGGAGCAGACATCAGGCTCCAAGCAGATCAGCCAGTCCCTTAAACTTATGAACGAAAGTACCGCCGAGGTAAACAAGGCTTCCAAGAACATGGCGCAGAAGAACAGCGTAATCCAGGGCGAAATCAAGAGGCTCCAGGCAATCACCGAGGAAATCAAGAACAGCATGGACAAGATGGCCTCATCCTCGGAAAAGATTGGCACAACCGGAAAGTCTCTTGGCAAAATGTCGGAGCGCGTTCAGGGTGCAATCTCGAAAATCGGTTCGCAGATTGATCTGTTCAAAGTTTGATGTCGCATCGGGATTTTAGGGAATCTCCAGTTTTGGGGACTCCCTTTAATTTTAGGTATTTATTTGCTATTATATAGAAAATTTTTACAAAAAAGACCACAGGAGATAAAAAATGGGTCAGAATTATTTTAATTCAATTCCTTGGCGTGTTGCTCGTCAGGAGCTGGGTCACTGCCGCCAGATGGCACGTGAAGAATTCAAGGACGGAACAAAGGCCCTCCAGGGCAAAAAGATTGTCATCGTCGGATGCGGCGCTCAGGGATTGAACCAGGGACTTAACCTTCGTGATTCTGGAATGGACGTTTCATACTGTCTCCGCAAGGAAGCAATCGAGCAGAAGAGGCAGTCATGGAAAAACGCCACCGAAAACGGATTCAAAGTCGGAACTTATGAGGAACTTCTTCCAACAGCCGATGTTGTCGGAAACCTTACGCCGGACAAGCAGCACCATGGTGTAGTCGTTAACCTGATGAAGTATATGAAGAAAGGCGCCGCGCTCTGGTATTCACACGGATTCAACATGATTGAAGAAGGTGAAGAAATCCGCGACGACATCACTGTATTCCTTATGGCACCGAAAGGACCGGGAACAGAAGTCCGCAACGAATATGTCCGTGGATTCGGTGTACCAGAATTGATAGCAGTCCATCCTGCACACGACCCTGAAGGAAAGGGTATGGCTCTTGCAAAGGCTCTCGCATGTGCAGAACGCGGTGAGACAGCCGGTGTCCTTGAAAGCTCATTCATCGCCGAAGTAAAGAGCGACCTCATGGGCGAGCAGACAATCCTCTGCGGACTCCTCCAGGCAGGAACAATCCTTTCTTATGACAAGATGGTTCAGAACGGAATCTCTTCTGGTTATGCAGTAAAACTTTTGATGCACGGATGGAACGTAATTTCCGAAGCACTCAAGTGGGGTGGAATCAGCAACATGATGGACCGCCTTTCAAATCCTGCAAAAATCCGCGCAAACGAGCTTTCCCTTGAGCTTAAGAAGATTATGACACCTTTGTTCCAGAAGCACATGGACGACATCATCAGCGGAGAGTTCTCTTCAACAATGATGAAGGACTGGGCAAACGGAGACAAGAACCTTCTTGAATGGCGCGAAAGCTATGCAAAGATTCCTTTCGAGACTGAACCTGAGGGAACTGAGGAAATCAGCGAGCAGGAATATTTCGACAAGGGAATCCTTCTTGTCGCTTTCGTCAAGGCCGGATGCGAACTTGCGTTCGAGACAATGGTTGACACGGGAATCAAACCGGAGAGCGCATACTATGAATCACTCCATGAAGTTCCGCTGATTGCAAACCTGATTGACCGCCGCCGCCTCTATGAGATGAACAAGGTCATTTCAGACACCGCAGAATACGGATGCTATCTCTTTGCACGCGCATGCGTTCCTCTTCTTGGAGACTTCATGAAGAATTCCGTAACCACGGCAGACATCGGAAAGGGGCTTGACGTTAAGACAAACGCCGTTCCGAACAAGACTCTGGTTCTGGTTAACGAAGCAATCCGCAACCACCCGATTGAAACAGTCGGAAAGAAGCTCCGTGCATACATGACAAGCATGAAGCCGATTGACACTGCAAAATAATTTTTACGGTCCGTGAATTTTGAAAGCGGAATCCATCTTTTCGGTGGGTTCCGCTTTTTTTTTATGGCTCATTTTTATGATTAGATATGGAAGATTTTATGCCTTGAAACCGTCAAGTCCGCTGAAATCCAAAGTGGCGAAATAGTCGTCGATTGTTTCCGGGCGGCGAATCTGCATTACGCTTCCGTCAGTGCGCAAAAGAAGTTCCCCAGCGCGAAGCTTTCCGTTGTAGTTGAAGCCCATTGAGCGTCCGTGTGCACCGGCATCGTGGATAATCAAAAGGTCCCCGTCGTCGATTTTTGGAAGTTCCCTCTGAACCGCAAATTTGTCGCAGTTTTCGCAGAGACTTCCCGTAACGTCGTAAACATGGTCTTTCGGAAGATTTTCTTTTCCGCTCACCTGAACCTCGTGGTATGCTCCGTACATTCCGGGCCTCATCAAATCTGCCATGGAAGCGTCACAGCCGATGTACTCCCTGTAGATGTGCTTCTGGTGGATTGCCTTAGTTACAAGCCAACCGTAAGGACCGGTGATAGGGCGACCGCACTCAAAGCAGATTTCCATCGGATCAAGTCCAGCCGGGACAATCATCTCGTCGTAAAGTTTCCTGATGTTTTTTGCAACATAGTCCAAATCGACTTTTTTCTGTCCGGGTCTGTATGGGATTCCGACACCGCCGCCCAAATCAACGAACTCAATGTTCACTCCGGCTTCCTTCTGAACTTCAAGCACAAGCTCAAAGACGATTTTTGCCGTATCAACAAAAAAGTCCGGGTTCAGCTCGTTGGAAGCGACCATTGTGTGAAGACCGAAATGCTTTACTCCCTCGGCCTTGCAGATTTTGTATCCTTCAATCATCTGTTCGCGCGTGAGACCGTATTTTGCCTCCTCGGGTTTTCCGATTATTGCGTTACCGCCTTCCTTCAACGGACCCGGGTTGTAGCGGAAGCAGATTGTGTCCGGCATTTTACCGCCAAGCGCATCCTTCAAAAACGGAATGTGAGTGATGTCGTCCAGGTTGATTATCGCCCCGAGTTTTTCGGCAGTCTGGAATTCATGCGCCGGAGTGTCGTTGCTCGTGAACATGATTCTGTGCCCGGTGATTGAACTTTTTTCGCTCAAAATCAGTTCGGGGAGAGAAGAGCAGTCCGCACCGCAGTCCTCTGATTCAAGAATTTTAAGGATGTAAGGATTCGGAAGCGCCTTGACCGCAAAGTATTCCCTGAATTTCGGGAAAATGGAAAAAGCACCCTTAAAATACTTCATGTTGTCGCGGATTCCCTTTTCGTCATAAATATAGAACGGCGTGGGATATTTTTTCGTAAGCTCTACAAGCTGGTCGTGTGTTAATGGAAATGTATTCATAATGGCTGGATTATACCACAAAAAAATGATTTACATCTATACAAATCCGGGCGCTATGTTAAAATGGAAGAAATCATGCTCAGGAGAAAGCCATGAAACCAAGGATTCCCGTTTTTGCATTTGCAATACTGTTGACCGCATCCCTTCCTGCCGCCGCCCAGAATCTTGGAGACAGGTGCTACAAAGAAGTCACCGTTGACGGCGAAGCTTTGTACAAATGGGTGGATTATGCCGGCTTCACCGAATATGATATAAACGGAAAAGAAATCCACTACAAAAGTTCCGGTGGCTATGAGGCGTGGTACGAGTACGATGCCAATGGAAATGAAATCTACTGCAAGGATTCCCTTGGCGAGGCGTGGTATGAGTACGATTCCAAGGGGAATAAAATCCACGGCAAATATTTCGATGACACTGAGTATTGGTACGAGTATGATACCAAGGGAAATGAAATCCACCGAAAGAATTCCGATGGCTATGAGTCTTGGTATGAGTATGATGCCAAGGGAAATGAAATCCACCGCAAGGATTCCGATGACTATGAGCGCTGGTACGAGTACGATGCCAAGGGAAATCAAATCCATAGCAAGGATTCCGGTGGCTATGAGAATTGGTATGAGTACGATGCCAATGGAAATCAAATCCACAGCAAAGCTTCCTTTGGTTTAGAGATTTGGTATGAGTACGATGCCAAGGGAAATCAAATCCACTACAAGGATTCCAATGGCTATGAGAGCTGGTACGAGTATGACTTTTATTCAAACGGTAACATGAAAAGTTGCAGGGCCTATAAGAGGTTCTAGCCACAAGCCATTAAAAGATGCCCTGGTCTCACTGACATGTGTGCGGAGCTTTCTTGTGTATGATAGAAACAATGCCACAGGAATTATAAGGCTCAAATCGTGCAAAAAATATGGCAACCCGCTCCTGTCCAATTAATTATCCTTATTTGGACGGCATCCGGACGTTTCCCCCGCGCCCACATGGCGGTCCCCGGCATACGCATGTCGCACCGGCTTTCCGGGGTTCCGGTCGCAGGGCTCCCTCCATTGCTCCGCAAGCCGCCCGCGGCCCCCTCCAATCCGGCGTACCGACCACCGTGCCCCTGACTGACAGTCCGCCGCGCGTGTGGTGGACGTGGGGAGCCGCCGCATGATGGGTAAAAACATAAAAAAAAGTTGGTCCGGGTGTTGACAAAAAAGCTGGTTGGTGATAACATCTCTACTTGTCGCCACAGCAGAAAGGCGGCACAGCTATTTGACAGCGAAGGGACGGAAGGAAGACGAAAGAGAAGGTGGACGCGACAGGAAAACAGGATAAGCTTCTGGCCTACGGGCCAAGAGTATACATGATGGAGAGTTCGATCCTGGCT
>CACZPR010000012.1 GCA_902783155.1 uncultured Spirochaetaceae bacterium | reverse complement strand
GGACGTAGGCAAGAATTAAGGAGGGACCCTTTAGGGAGGCTTCCTTGATTCTTGCCGTCAACTGGGACCCGCTCATGTGTTGCATTTATCTATAGTTTTCATGCCGAAGCCCTGCTACTTAAAGTATCTTGCTGTGAGGGCGTCGGCGAGGTACTGGGCTTTTCGGAATGTCTGCAAAATCAGCGGGACAAAAAGCGGAAGCAGAATTTTTATCTTTCCAAGCCCCCTCGCTTTTCCGAATGCGCCACGGACCAGCTGTGTCTTGATGATTCCTGAAAGCTCGTCCAAAAGAAGCGGAATGAACCTGAACATTATGCCCACCGTGAGGACAAAATATCGGACCGGGATTTTTATTAGCGCGAGGGGTGTGAGCAGTGCTGAAAGTCCATCCAGAATCTGGCGTTCGTCGGTCGTGTAGATGAAGCATCCCAAAGTGATTATGACTGTCGGAACCCTGACCAGAGTTCTTGCAATCACATCGATTTTTGATTTTGTTATTATGAGCCAGTTCCATCTATATAATATGTCGGTCGTGTCGGATGATGTCGAGAAAAACAGGAACTGAATCAGCGCGAAAATCAAAAAGAACGGCAGAAGTTTTAGATATGCGTGCAGCGGTTTTTTCAGTGGATAGCGTGCCAGAATCGCGTAGACTATAGAAAGACAGACGGTGACCACCGAGACTATGTTGTTGCCCGAAACAAGTGAGCCTATAAAAATCAAGAGGAAGAGAGCAAACTTTATTGGCGCGGGAAGAGAACTGATTGGCGATGCCGGAATTTTTGGTGGAGCAATCAATGCGTTGCCGACATTTTGGAGTGTCTTCAGTATGCCGGAGTTTTTCATCACGGAGATTTCCTTTAGCCCCGATGATTCCGCCGGTGTCGGTGATTCCTGCGTCCCTTTTTCTTCGGTGGATTTTTTTTCGCCAGTGGCCGTAAGATTTTCCCAGACTATGCGTGAATCGGCGAAACTTGCTTCCTCCATTCTGTGTGTGCTGAAAAGAACGGTCTTTCCAGATGCGGCAAGTTTTTTCAGGCTCTCCAGAACCGTTATTCTTGAGAGAGGGTCCAGCGCGGAAGTTGGCTCGTCAAAAATCATTATGTCCGCATCCAGCGCGATTATTCCCGCAAGCGAGAGTTTACGTTTTTCTCCACCCGAAAGTTTGAAGGTTCCCCTGTCGCCAAAATCCCTGTACGGAAGTCCCGCAAGCTCCATTGATTTTTTGACACGCTCCAGAAGCTCCTTTCCTTCAAGCCCCCTGTTTTTTGGACCAAAGGCCACATCATCTGCGGCGTAGGGAGCAAAAAGGGATGCCTCGCTTTCCTGCAGCGCAAGAACCGGTGTATTAATAGAAAATATTTTTCCGGAATCAGCCTGACGAAGCCCTGCCAGACATTCAAACAGCGTTGATTTTCCACATCCGCTTGGGCCGGTCAATGCCGTGAGAGTTCCTTTTTTGAGCGAGAAAGAGATGCCGTTAAAAACATTGAAGCCCGGATAGCTGAAACTCAGGTTCTCCACCCGGAGCGCCGTTTCATTTTTGTCGCTGTCCGATTTTTCAAGACTGTCCGCAAGCAGGACCGATTCGTCGCCAAAAATTGAGAGGCAGAGTTTTCCGTCCGCCATAAAATCTTCGCGTCCACCGTCAAAAATGATTTTGCCCCTTTCCATCACGATTATGCGCTTTGCCATCAACGCTTCGTCCTGGTCGTGGGTTATGTGGATTACAGTGTGTCCCTGGGAATGCCATCGGTCAACAAGCTGGAGAATCTCCGTTCTTGCCGCAGGATCGAGCATTGCGGTCACTTCATCAAGAATCAGGAGGTCGGGAAAAAGCGCAAGTATTCCGCTGAACGCAAGACGCTGGGTCTGTCCAAGTGAAAGCTCGAAGGTCCTTGAATCGCAACGGTCCGCAAGTCCAACCACCGAAAGGCACTCCATTGTTCTTAGCTCGATTTCGCCCTTGTCCATATCCAAATTTTGCGGCCCAAAAGCAGTGTCACGTTCGACAATTCCCGCAACAATCTGCTCCTTTGGCTGCTGGAAGACTATGCCCGGAAGCACGTCGTCCCTAAGCTCCACCGACCCGGAATCTGGTTTGAAAAATCCTGCAACCATGCGTCCGAGCGTACTTTTCCCGGAACCGTTTGCGCCAAGAACGGCAATGTATTCTCCTTCCTTGATTGACAGGGAAATATTGTCCAGGGCCTTTGCGGGACCGGCATTGGAGTTTTGAGGATACGAGTAGTCTGCGTTTGCAATTTTTACCAAGTCATCATCTGATTCGAGCATACGGTGAACAATTCTACAACATTTTTCCTCTGGTGAAAAGTGATGTAAACTGCAGGACTTTGGCAGGATAATAACAATGGACTTATGCAACACAGGAGTGGGACGTAGGCAAAAAATAGGAAGGGGCCCCATTGGGGACAAGTTTTTTAACGTTAAAAAACTTGCCTGTTTTTTGCCGTCAACTGGGACCCGCTCATGTGTTGCATTTATCTATAGTTTTCATGCCGAAGCCCTGGGGTTAACTTCGGAACCTTGAAATTTTACAGGAGCATTGATAAAATCGCGGTATGGTTATAGCTTCTATTGATTTGAAAGACGGACATGTGGTCCAGTTGAAGAACGGCAGGGATTTGGTTTTGCAGCGCGATGATGCCGAGGCTCTCATTGCAGATTTTGATAGGTATGGCGAGGTTGCGATAATCGACCTTGATGCCGCGATGGGAAATGTTGATGAAAAGGGCAACACGGCGAACACGGCTCTTCTAAAATCCCTTTTGCGCAAGGGGAACGTCCGTGTCGGTGGTGGAATCCGTACCGTAAAGCAGGCCCGGAAACTTATTTCGCTCGGGGCTGAAAAAGTTATAATCGGTTCGGCGGCATGGAACAGGGACAGAAAATCTGATTCGGACCCGATTTTGAATTCCGCATTTCTGGAAGAACTTGTGCAGGCAATTGGAAAGCAGCGTGTGATTGTTTCGGTGGATGCAATCAATGGAAAAATCGCTCTCAAGGGCTGGACCGAGACTGCAAACATTTCTCTGATTGAGGGTGCTGTCGCCGCAGAAAAATATGCGTCCGAGCTTTTGTTCACATGCGTTGAAAAGGAGGGCTGTATGCAGGGAACCGACATGGGCATGGTCAGGGAGCTTAGGTCTTCCGTAAAGTGCCGTGTGGTTGCCGCCGGTGGAGTCAATTCGCTTGAACAGATTGTGGAGCTTGAAAAAACTGGATGCGACGTTCAGCTTGGAATGGCGCTCTATACAGGAAAAGTCAGCTTAAAAGATTCATTTATCGGCTGCCTTGATTTTGAGAAAACCAACGGGCTTGTTCCAGTTATTGCCCAGAGTGTGAATGGCGAGGTCCTTATGATGGGATACTCGAACCGCGAGGCATTTGAAAAAACTTTCGACACAGGCCATCTCACATTTTTCAGCAGGACACGCGAAAAACTTTGGACCAAGGGCGAGACAAGCGGGCACTTCCTTGATGTAAAAAAACTCCGTGTTGATTGTGACCGCGACACTGTTCTTGCGACTGTTGTTCCAAATGGTGGAGCCTGCCACACAGGAAGCTGGACATGTTTTGGCGCGGACCCTGATGCACCAAGCACACTTGAAAGACTCTATGAAACAATCTCACAGCGTTTTGCAAATCCAAGGCCCGGAAGCTATACCGCCACACTTAACGACGAGCGCGTGCGTGAAAAAGTCATGGAGGAAGCCGAGGAACTCACCGAAGCGGAAGGAAAGGACGAGGTGACTTGGGAAGCTGCGGACCTTCTTTATTTTGTTTCCGTCCTTATGTACAAGGAGGGAGTCAACTGGAAGGATGTGCTTGACGAACTCGACAAACGCCACAAGGAAAAATAGCGGACATCTTTAAAGATGACGTTGTCCTAAAGAATACCCATCAGGCGGCATGCGGTGTTGTAGAACTGGGCATTGGGAATCTGGAATTCGTATTTGACAGGGTAGGAGTCCCTTGTAGTCGAAAGCTCGAATTTTATGTTCCCGCCCAAAATCAATGCCGCGTGCAGCTTGCTTGAAAATGTTGTGCCGAACGGAATCCTGTCCGATGTGTTTTTTGCCGTAAAAGAAAAGGTTCCGCCGTTTGAGTCGCTTATCTTGATTGTGTATTTGATTGGTGTCTTTGTGCTTCCAGATACCGGCTCCGATTTTTCACCCTCATAAATCATCAGGCTGATATTGTTTTTCGCGCTGATTACAAAACGTGGCTCAAAGGTCGCCGCCGTAAACGAAATGTCTGAATAGGTCCCGGACAGTTTTTCCGAAGTCGTTATGTAAGTTTTGGCCGTTGGATTTCCGTTCTGGTCCTTGAAGTTCTCTATCTTCCATATACCGGTGTAGTCGGTCATGGCCTTCTGGTATTCCTCAACCTCCTGCTCCTGTTTTTCCTTCTCCAGTTCCGCCTCGTCCCTCAGTATGTCGTCATAATAGTCCCTGTACTGCTCAAGCCTGTTCGATGTAGGAAAAAGGTCCATGAACACAGTGATGTATGATTTTGTAAGCTCGTGCTCCTTGATTGTGTAGTTGTATTCGATTTTCCCACGCAATTTGCTTTCGGTTATTGTCGTTGATTTCAGATTCTCGTTTTCCCGGATGAGTTTTTCGTTTTCGGCCTGCAATCTTCCAATCTCCGTAGCCGCATTGATTTGGACAAAATCTCCCTGCCTGTTTTTTTTGCAGGACGGCATCGTTGTGGCAATAAAAATCGAGAGCGCAATGGCATGTGCGATGTAAATATTTTTTTTCACTTTGATATAACCTCTTTTGGAGCCGCCAGTATATCATTAGATAAAAAAAAGGAACAGGGGGATTTCAAACTATTGACTAGCCACCTTTGTTTTGATAAACTAAAAAGCACTTCGGGACATTAGCTCAGTTGGTTAGAGCAGGGGACTCATAATCCCTTGGTCCTAGGTTCAAGTCCTAGATGTCCCAGCATTTTCGCAATGCAATGAGAAAATGCACGTAAATAAACTTCCAATAAGACAAACGCCGAATGGCGTATGTCCCAGCATTTTCGCAACGCTTCCTATATTGTGGAGGCGTTTTTTTTTGTCCTTTGAAAGTTGCTTTATGTGAACTAGTGATGTACAATAGATTGTTGGAGTAATCATGGAAAACAAAATCATTTTGAAAGCAGAAGATTTGGACGGATATCTCACGGCGGAAGACCAGAGCGATTTGGCGAAGCTCAACGAGATGTTCGGTGAGACGATGAAATATTTCGAGCCGGTGAACGAATCAAAAATCATCGAAGGCTACGACAGATTGGGACACGAGATGCAGAAAATTTGCTCAAAGCATCCCAGAATCAAGGTCTATTCTTTTGAAACCGAAATCCAGGCACAGGCGGAGGCAAGTCGTGTAATCGCAAAGCTCCGTGACGTAAAAACCGACCATCAGGAATTTATCTACTACAGCCAGAGAGCCTACGAGATGCTTTTCCGAATGGCATATACAAATCAGTCCACCGACAAAAAGGGACACATAATCGTAAAGACCCCGGTAAACTTTCCGGTTCAGAATTATGCGGTCCACAAGATTCCTGACATCGACCACAAAATCAACAACTCGGTCATGTGCGTGATGCTCCGTGGCGCGCTCCTCCCAAGCATGATTGTGTCAAAAGAGATTGAGGAATTTTCTTCCAACGGTTACATAACTCCGTTCGCACTTTTCAAAATCAGCAGGAACGATACAAAGAACGAAAACAACATGGAGTATGTCCTTGATTTGGACAAGTCGTTCTTCAACCTGGAGCAGCTTGACGGAAAGGATTTGATTTTTGCCGACCCGATGAACGCAACCGGCGGCTCCCTTGTCACCGTCGTAAAATATCTTTTGGGACAGGGCGTAAAACCAAAGTCGATTGCATTCTTCAACACAATTTCCACGCTCAAAGGTTCAATCAGAATCACACGCGCACTTGAAAACTGCACGTGCTACACGCTCTGGCTTGACCCTGTGATGAACGAAAAAGCATACATCATGCCGGGCCTTGGAGATGCAGGAGACAGACTGAACGGCTGCGACACAAAGGAACATCCGCGCAACATAATCCAGCTGCTTTCCGATTACGGACACAACATTTCCAGCCTCTACCGCTCACAGATGTTCGAAATCGAGCGCACTGTGCTGGGGTAGAATTAATTAAATACAGTGACACAAAATGGCACTCTAGGGGATTGTGTGGTATAATTCCTGCATGGAAAAGAAAAATAATAAATTGCAGGCGGGAAGAGAAAATCACACAAAACCCCTGAGGCTGCTCAAAATTGAACAGGCAATACAGAACCTGAGCTATCCGAGTGTGGAGAGGCTGCAGGAGGAACTTGAAGTTTCACGCAGGACCATTCTCCGTGACATCGACGAGCTGAAAAATTATTACAATGCGCCAATCGAATATGACCGCACGCGCAAAGGATATTATTACAGCGACAAAACTTATTTTGTAAAAAACATGCTGCTGTCCGAAAGCGAGATTTTTGCAGTCGCAGGAATCCTTCCGCTCATGGAACGATACAACAACACGCCGTTGAAAGACACAATCACAAAAGTCTACGAAACCATTTCGCTGATGCTCCCGAACCAAGTCGAAGTGCACTCAAGTTTTATGAACGATGTTGAGTTTATCTCAAACCCGCTCCCGATAATCGACGAGGAGATTTTCAATCAAGTTTTCAAGGCAACGAAACTCCACAAAATCATACGCTTCGATTACCGCTCGATAAGTGCGACAAGCTACAAAAAACACGAACTGCATCCCTACAAGATTTTCAATCAAAAGGACGACTGGTACATCCTGGGATATTCACCTGAGCGCGAAAAGTTTACGACCTTCTCCCTTGCACGCATGAAAAACATAGAGCTTGAAAATGATTTTACGCCCGACCCCGGCTACAGAAAAAAGATACACATCGACCCTGATTTCGGAATCTGGAACAACGAAAAAGCGTCACAAAAAATCGAGCTGCTCTTCGACAAATCCGTGAACACATACATACTCGAACGCACCTGGCACAAAAAACAAAAATGCCGCCAAAAACGCGACGGCTCCGTTTACCTGAGCTTCGAATCCAACCAGCTGCAGGAAGTCTTGTTCTGGGTACTCAAATTCGGCTCATCGGTACAAGTCCTGAATCCCCCGGAGCTTGTGGATATGTACAGGGACGAGATTCGGAAGATGAGCAAGATTGCTTTTGACGAAGGATAAATTTTTTTCTGCGGTGTCATTATTTGGCACTGTGGGGCAGAAAAATGAGCGATATTTTTGACATAAAAGAAATGACAGAAGAAGATATAAAACTTCAATTGGCAATTGTAGAAGCAAAAGACAATAATCATTCATCTCCTTTTGGTCTTCGATACGTTTGACTATAAATTTATAAAGAAATATGCTATAATATTCTCTATGGAATTAAATAAAAAAAATACCTGGTACATTCCATTTTTATATGGATTTGTAGTTTTTGTTGCGAACTCTATTGGCTCCAAAATACCGGTTTCTTCATCAATAAATTTTGAAGCACAAAATTTTTCAAATTATCAGAATCTGGTTTCACAGCATCGATTGGCTGTTTCTATTGTTACATCTTTCTGTTATATAATTCCAATAGTTCTTTGTTGCTGTTATGCACTTACAATAAATGAAAAAAATGTGCGCAAGCGCTTTATTAATCTGCCGATTGCCTATGCCACAATCAGTATAAGCGGATGGATTTATTATTATCTTGCAGAGATTATTTCGCTTTTAATCAGCAAAAAATATCTTTATATCACAATAAAAAACATTTTACTGGTTTCCAGCATGTACATATTCCTTGAGTGCCTCTTTAGTTTCACCCTTGGATTTTTTATTATGGAAACTCTGCATCGAAAGATTTTTCTTCCTCGCTTTTTTCCTGATGGTAAGATTGCAGCAACCCCAGGGCTTATAAAACCTTCGAATAGATTTCTTTTTACGGTCTTCTATATTTCCGTAAGCGTCTTTCCGATTAGTTTTATAAGCTTTGCCTATTTCACCAGCATAAGTTCAAAGCTGGGTGAATCTGATATCCGCTTTATTGTTTTCCTGATAATAATTGTCGTGCTTGATATTGTTATTCTGATTACCTTCCAGCAGTACTATTCATCACCTCTGAAAAAACTGAAGGAAGGAACTGAAAAAGTAAAAAAAGGTGATTACACAAACCGCGTTAAAATTGTAAGCAACGATTCCTTTGGCGAACTTGCCGACACCTTTAACGACATGATTGCTTCAATTGATTTGAATAATAAAAAGATATTGGCCGTCCAGAATTCAATCTTGACCGGAATGGCAACTATGGTTGAAAGCCGCGATAATTCAACCGGCGGTCATATCAAAAGAACAAGTGACGGTGTACGAATCTTTGTGAATTATCTGAAAACACATCCGGGGTATTCCGAGCTTTCCGAGAAATTTTGTAATGATATTATAAAAGCCGCCCCAATGCATGATCTTGGAAAAATTGCTGTCCCGGATGCCATTCTGCAAAAGCCCGGAAAATTTACAGACGAAGAATATGAAAAAATGAAAATGCATTCTGCCGAAGGTGCTCGTATTGTAGGCGAAGTTTTAAAAGAAGTTGATGATGAAGATTTTAAAAAGCTGGCAATCAATGTCGCACACTATCACCACGAAAAATGGAATGGTCAGGGCTATCCCGAAAAACTTGTCGGCGAACAGATTCCTTTTGAAGCACGGGTAATGGCACTGGCAGATGTTTTTGATGCCCTTGTAAGCAAACGATGTTATAAAGATAGTTTTTCTTATGAAAAAGCTTTTGAGATAATCAGCCAATCAGGCGGAAGTCATTTTGACCCGGAACTGACAAAAGAGTTTATTAAGTGCCGTAATGAGCTTGAAGATTTATATAACAGATTTAATGGATAAGCAATCTTACATATCATCCATGGACAGCCCGGAAACTTTTAGCATGTCGTAATTTCCAAGCTCGATTAAGTCCTGATGGGAATAAATAAAATAGTTAATGTAATGGTCATTAAGTTAATGGTCATTATATTAACAGTATTTCTCAAAGTGAACACAGATTTATATTCCACTCAATATAGATAAAACCTTCCAAAAAAAATCAAATTTTTTTTTCAGGGTGTCACTATTTGGCACTCTAGCCGTTGTATAATCGTTCTCGTAGGCTGAAAAAGGGCGTTAAATTTCTGCCCTGAACAAAACAGCCAAGGAGGATTTTATGGACAGGCAGATTCTGATTGAATGTGGGTGATTCACTTTTGACCGGGAAACTGTATTTGAGGCGCAGGAAAACTTTCGAATGAAAGTGTAAAAATATTTAGGTGCATTGCATAATGCGTTATTCAGCTTCGAATCAAAGGATGTTCGTATGAAAAAAATATTTTGGTGTTGATCCTTTTGACTTTATCGTTCAGCCTGTTTGCCGCTGATTTTTCAAAAGTAGAAATAGGAGATTCCAAATCCTCGTTAATAAAATAATACGGCGTGCCGTTCAAGGAAATTAAGGATGGTAAATCGGAATACACAATCTGGCTTGATAATAAAGATATTTGGATTGTTTTGTTTGAGGATGAAAATGTAAAAGTAGAACCGACGCTTCTGGATGATTTGTTGAGTTCATTTCTGGAACTGAGCAATGCATTTTCAAGTTGGAATCTTGACGAAGCATTTTCGTTCTCATTGGATTCTACTGTAGATTCTACCGCTGATGTGGATTCAATAAAAGATACTTCTGCTGATGCTTCAACCGTCGATGAATCTCCAGAACCTTCAGAAACTGAATCACCGGATAAAATTGATAAAGAACTTCTGGATTCAATCGATATTAAAATCCTTGAATGCAAAATTTATAAAGGTTATTTCGATACATCTGCCGGCTACAGATTGAAAATCAAAAACAACAGCGACAGAGAAATAACAAATCTAAAAATCATCCTATACTTCTATGACAAAAACGGAAAGGTGTTCTACGACCAGGAACGCTGGCTGATTTATCCTCCAGATCCTTGGGGAATTCTCGATTCAACGGAACCTCTTAAACCAAATTATTCAATGCTGGTACCAAAATCTTCCTCGTCATATTGCGTGGTGGAAGGGATCGATTTGGAAGAGTGGGATGAAGGGAAAGTTTCTTTTGAAATTGTTGAATTAAACTAACTATGTTATAATATCTATAAGGAGTTCTATTATGTCAAAGGATGATACAAAAAAATCGAATGCAGAATTTTTGAAGTGGTTTAAGCCTGTTTTGGATGCATTGAAAGAGCTTAGTGGTTCTGCGACACCTGCAAAAGTAAGGGAGCAAATTATAAATGATTTGCACTTGACTGGTGATGTTGTAAATGAAACTTATGGAAAATCAAATACAAACAAATTTGCAAATCAAGTAGCTTTTGCTAGAAATTATCTTGTTTATGC
>CACZPR010000011.1 GCA_902783155.1 uncultured Spirochaetaceae bacterium | reverse complement strand
GGACGTAGGCAAGAATTAAGGAGGGACCCTTTAGGGAGGCTTCCTTGATTCTTGCCGTCAACTGGGACCCGCTCATGTGTTGCATTTGTCTATAGTCTTCATGCCGAAGACCAGCATTTTACTTTAATTTGGAATTCTGATAAAATTACAGCGATTTTATTTTGCGGAGTTTTTTTTATGTGGAAAAGTTTTTGCTCTTCGTTTTTGAACATGTTTGACTTCGGTGGTCGCGAAAGGAGACGTGGATTCTGGTTCACGGTCTTTTTTTCCATAATGATACTTTCCGCAGTGCTGGCGGCAATCGGTGTCACTGTGCTTGTCCAGACCATCACCAAGAAGAGCCTCATGATTGGGAAGACGGCCTTTGTGGTCTACGAACAGGGGCTGTTCGCGCTTGTGTCCCTCGTTCTTTATTTTCCAATCGTCTCATGCGCGGTAAGGAGGCTCCACGACGTAAATGTCTCAGGCCTTCTGCTTGCGGTCCCGGTCGTGAATGTGATTCTGCTTTCCCTTCCGTCCAGCCTAAAAGAAAAAAAACAGAGCCCCGGATTTGTGCACGGACTTGGCCAGACACTCGCCCTTCTTGTGTTCATCTTTGCGACAGGATTTTCGGTGCTTGCGTTCTTAAGCAGGAGTACGGACGGAGACATTCCGTTTTTCAACAACGGCGCAAAAGAGGAGACCCTCGGCGAAAAGGCGCTGAAGGAGATTGAGGAAAACAAAAAGGATGAAGAAAAAAAGCTCTCACAGAAGGAAAACGGTGGCGAAATCCAGAACGGACAGAAGGACATACATCTTCTTGATGCGGGGGCGGTGATTGTGCCAATCCACGACACAAGGAAATTCAATTACATAAGAATCGGGGACGAATCCATGATGGACGGAAGCGTTGTCACCCAGTACAAGCACGTCCAGTCGCTGAACATTGACTTTTTGAGCAACACAGAAATCTACGACACCTTCGACGGCCAGACCGTAATCGGGAACGTGAATCTTGGGGAGGAGTACACGGTTCTTTCGCTCTACCAGATTACCTATCCACAGATAAACGACTACACCGGAAAGTTCTGGCTGGAGATTGCATACGGAAACGGTGCCGGCTACATCAACGCAGGGAGCATAGACAATCCATACAGGAACGACAACTACATTCCGCTGGAGCAAATCCAGATTGGAAACAAAATATGGACGGTGCGACGCTTCGACTCGATGTTCTCCTTCTACCACCAGATTGACATACGCGACTATCCGGGAATGGAGGCCACGAACGTGATTGGAAGGATTGACGCAAACCTTAACAACATGGTGACCGTATCTTCCGACGCAATAACGGAACAGGACGACACCTCGGAGGGACCGATTGGCGGGGAACCGTGGATAAGGATTGAATACAACGGCATCACAGGCTGGATTCCTGGAGCGTACACGGACATAGAGCATGGCGGAGTAAAATACCAGACCCCCGACGGCATACTGAAAAACGACCTTGGCTTCGGATTCTAGGGAAACACTGAATAATCCGAAAGCGGATTGTTCAGTGTTAACCTTGATATCTGCAATTTCGCAATAATTCCTTATATTATAAAGAATTATGAGAAATTGCCGGGAACCGCTGATTAATGCTTCGTGTATTAATCAGCGGTTCCCTAGGTTTCAGACAAAAAAAATTGAGGGCCTACTTCTTTCTCCCGTGGTAGAAGGTCTCCTCTATCTCGGCGATAACCTCCCTGTCCTGCCAGTTGAAGTCGTAGCTCTTCGTCGGAACAAACTCCAGCCTGTAGTATGTCTCAAGCCTCTCCTCAACCTCAACAAGGCATGGAACATAGTCGCGAACACCCTGCTCGTAAATCAGCCAGCACTGTAGATAGATCAGGTCGCCGCCGGTGGTGTAACGCATTTTTTCTGTCAAGGGGCTTTTGATTCCCTCCAGCTGGATGAACGTGGAAGCATTGCCAATCTCCTCGTCCGCTTTTTTTACGGCACGGAAAAGGTTGTACGCCCTCAAAAGGTTCTGCTCGTCCTCGTTGATTTCCAAAGCCTCACGCGAAGTCTTTCCAAGCACCCTGAACGGATTCATAAAGCGGCTGTAGGCTGTGACTATCGCCTTTCTGTAGTCCTTGTCCCTTTCGTCAATCTTTTTCTGGAGCAGGTCGTCCTCACGGCAGAGGTCAATGTCCGCGTTGTCCAGAAGCTGCGTGGAGCGGGAGAGTTTTCTTGAAAATGTGTTGAAGGCCATGGCGACCTTTGGTCTGATTTTGTTTGCCATACCAAGATTATCGACAGAATTTCAAATTTTCGGGTGGAGGGGGATAAAATTTTATAAAAAAAATCCGACGGACCGAACCAAATCAGCCGCATCGGATTCTGTAGCGGTAAACGGGAGTCGAACCCGCCTGTCCGGCTTGGGAAGCCTGCATAATACCGATATATGATTACCGCAAAACTGTGTACAATTATACACCATCGGGAAAAAAATTCAAGCCCCATGTCCCGGCAGGTCCGGGCCTCTCAGTCGTAAAGCCACTTCTCAATCATGCTGGAGTCAAGTGTCTCGTCAAGGAATCCACCGTAGAACTCCGACACGTCAAGCTCCCTGAACGCAGGCATGGGAATCCTCATAAGGGCGAAAAGCTCCGCCACTGTGATGTAGCGCACCCCGGATTTTCTTGGACGCTCCTCGCACTCCCTCTTTCTTTTTTCGTCCTCGACAACCATGGTCGAACCGTTCTCCAGCTTCTCAATCACAATGCCGCCATAGTCGTAGACCGCCTTGGTGATTTCATAGACCTGGAGATAGTCCCTGTCCTGGGAAAGAGCGAGCCTGTATTTTCCTTCAAGCCTCCTGGCGATAACCGACGGATTCCTTGCGTTGTAGAGCGGCGCGAGGTTTTCCGCAATGAAATCCCTGTACGCCTTTTTCTTTCGCCTGATTATGTCCTGCTCGCTGGTCCGAATCGACATGAAGTTTTTCGCCAAAAATTCGGATGGTCCCAGTTCCAGCTGGGCGCAGACCTTTTCCATGAGGAGCATTGTCATCTTGGCGTCGTCGCTGCTTTTGTGCGCAACAAGTCCGTCCGTGCTGACCCCATAAAAATCAAGCCATCCCGAAAGACCCTTGTGCGCCCCGTTGACCGAATCCACGATTGTGTGTATGTCGTAGGCATGGAAGCCAATCTGGGGAAGACCAAAGTGGTGGCACGCGCAGACTATGAACCCCACATCGTTTTCCACGGCAAAACCGACGTTCCTTCTGCCCGGCTCCGTAAGCAGCCCCCTGATTCTGTCGTAGTAAAACGAAAAATCCGGCTGGCTCAAAAACTCTTCCTGCGTGTAGGCAAGACGGCATCTGGATTTCTCGCCGAAAAGCCCCGGGTCGAACTCAGACTTGGGGTTCATAACAATATCGTCCATCTCCAGGACATTGAAGTCCGAGTCGCAGATTACATAGCCGAACGAACAGATATGCCCCTCGCCTCCATAGCAGTTCGCGCTCTCTATATCAAAAAATAAAAAAGTCTCGCCCATTCCAACATTGTACATGAATGACAGGATTTTTCAAGAACAATTGGCACTTGCAAAAATTCGGATATGGGGTGAAAATAGAGGAATGGGAAAGAAGAAATTTAGACTTGTTTTCGACAGTCCTTTCATAATAATCTTTGTGGCCATCTCCACGGCGGTCTTTCTTCTGGACACGTTCGCCCTGAATGGGAAAGCGGTGCGGACAATATTCTCATGTCCTGCGGTCGGCGGTGCGGACACTTTCAGCTTCAAAAATCCCCTGCACTATTTCAGGCTGCTGCTTCATCCGCTTGGAAACGTGGGCGCGGTGGTCCTAATCCCGAACATGGTGGCGATGCTGCTTCTTGGTCCGCAGATGGAAACAAGGTTCGGCACCCCAATGCTTGCTCTGATGTCGGGAATAGCGTCGCTTGTATGCGGAGTGCTTAACTCATGTCTCGGGCAGGAGACCGCATTCGGAGCGGAGCCGATTGTGTTCATGCTGATTTTTCTTGGACTCACGGTCTCAATCATAAAAAGAAGCCTCCCACTCTCCCAGATTCTGACTCTTTTGGCATACGGCATGTTTGTGCTTTTTTCCAAAAACAACGACGGGCAGCCGCTTTCCCATTCGGCAATCCACCTTGCCACATCGATTGCGGGTGGAATCTGCTCCGGCGCACTGGGATTTCTTGTCGCCCCGAAAAGGACAGAGGAACGACAGCCTGCCGCAAAAAGACAAATCCAGTCCGAATCAACACAGCTGGGACCGGAGACCAAAAAATCAAGACGCAGACAGAAAATCAAGAAAGCTAAAATAGAAGACGACGTTCCAACCGAAACCGAGATTGGGACCCTATAAAACTCAAACACAAGGATGACGACATGGTAAAACGATTTGGAATCTTGACCAGCGGAGGCGACGCTCCCGGACTTAACGCAGCAATCAGGGCCATCTGCATGACGGCAAAAAGGAACTACGGCATGGAGGCTGTGGCTGTCAAAAACGGATACCACGGTCTTGTCCACGGAGACATGGAGCTTCTGGACATGGACGACATGCAGGGACTTTTGACCCAGGGAGGAACCATTCTCGGAACGTCAAGGGAAAAGCCCTTCAAAAATCCAGTGCCGGATCCGGAAACCGGGATGCTGCCAGTGGAGGCAATCAGGGCGAACTATGAAAAATGGAACCTGGACGCGCTGGTCTGTCTTGGCGGAAACGGGACCAACACCACAGCCAGCAAACTTGCGGAGGTCGGGCTGAATGTCGTGGGGCTTCCCAAGACAATCGACAACGACATTGTAAAAACCGACGTGACCTTTGGATTCCACACCGCCGTTGATGTAGCCACGGATGCCATAGACAGAATCCACACAACCGGAAAGAGCCACGGACGCATAATGATTGTGGAGGTAATGGGCCACAAGGCTGGATGGCTTGGTCTTTACTCAGGCATATCCGGTGGAGCGGATGTCATACTGATTCCCGAGATTCCATACAACGTGGACTCCATAGCCAAAAAACTTTCTGAGCGCGAAAAGGAAGGAAAGAACTATTCAATCGTGGTGGTCGCAGAGGGAGCCAAGAACCCGGAGGAAAGCCGCATGTCCAAAAAGGAATTCAAGAACGCAAGGGCGGCTATGCAACAGTCCATAGGCTACAGGGTCTCTCAGGAGCTTTCCGCGACCGTCGGATTAGAGTCAAGGGTCAGCGTGCTTGGATACCTCCAGAGGGGCGGAAGTCCAAGTCCCTACGACAGACTGCTTGCAACCCAGTTCGGAACTGCGGCGGCGGATTTTCTTGCGCGTGGCGATTTCGGGAAACTGGTGGCCATGAGAAACGGAGAAATTGTGGCGGTTCCGCTGAAGGACATAGCTGGCCTTGTGAAAAACGTACCGACCGACTCCCCGTTGATTGAAAGCGCGCGTGGACTTGGAATCTGCTTCGGCGACTGAGTGGTGTCCAGATGGGTGACTTTAAATGCAATTTCTGCTCAAAATGCAACGGCAAGGGATGTATCGGCCAGATGCCCGGCATGGGAGGGGTTTTTGAAAGCCGGAACTTTATCCTGAACTGCGCTGCCTGGGAAAAAATCAGGGACGCGGAGGCCGAAAAAGATTTCGCTACCGATGTAAAAATCCGTCTAGCGCCAATGACGGGCGGTGTGGAAAATGTCGGATACCCTGACGAAAGACAGTTCTATCTGGATTTGATTCAGTCCTGCGTTCATGCGGATGTCGGTCTTTCCATCGGCGACGGATGCCCCGACTCAAAGCTGGACTGGGGAATTGAGGCCGTAAAAAATCAGCCGGAAAAAAAGGCCGCGGTATTCATAAAGCCGTACCCGCAGGACAGGATTTTTGAAAGATTTGAAAAGGCGATGGACATTGCGGAGTGTTTCGGAATCGACATAGACAGCTACAACATTGCGACAATGCGGGAGAAGGTCCACCTCGAAAAAAAGTCTCCGGCCAAGCTTATTGAGATAAAAAAATACCTCAACTCGAAGGGATTTCCCTTTGTGGTCAAGGGGATTTTTACCGATGCCGATTTGGATTCGGTCAGCGAAGTAAAACCGGATGTGGCTTTCATCTCGAACCACGGGGGACGTGTGGAGACCAGAATCGGAAGCACGGCGGAATTTCTTGCGGCCCACCACGATTTTCTAAAGTCAAAATCAGGAGCGATTTGGATTGACGGCGGAATAAGGAATATGTCACAGGCAAGGACTGCGGCATTCTACGGAGCGAGCGAGGTTCTTGTAGGCCGTCCGTTCGCATCCGCAGTTTGCCTCCACAAAAATGAAGGAGCCGCCATCTTTATGAAAGATTTTGTTCTTTAGGTTCAGGATTCCTTGGCAGCGTCGTTCCTGTCATCGTCCTCCTCCAGCTTTGAGAGCTTGGACCTCTTGTTTTTGACAAGGTAGACGCTTCCGAGAACGGCGAAAGTGATGATGCACGCTCCCGCAATCTCCCAGAATCCGTTGGTAATCATGGTGCAGGCAAGCACGGCCCAGAATCCACCGAAGCCGGACAGGGTCTCGACAATGAATCCGTTTCCGCCAAGAGTCTCGGCCATTCCCGCAATCAAATCCTTTCCATAGAAAATGTAGATGCTTCCCATCACGAAGAAAGTGTTTGTGAAAGTACCGACCGCAGCCGCAAGGGTTCCCGTCACGACCTTCGGCATTTTTGGAATCATACCGAAAAGCCTGATGAATCCCCATGTGAATACCGGAATCAGAAGGCGCGGAACGATTGATACCATCGGGTTCATAAAGAACGGACTCGTGCCTCCTCCCATCATAACAGTGCGCACAAGGCTCGTAACGCCAAAAATCAATCCTACACCAAGACCAGGAACAAGGCCTCCAAAAATTGTCACCAGAATCACCGGGATGTGCATGATTGTTATTGCAAGAAGCCCCCCGATTGAAATGTAGCCAAGCGGAGTCACCGAAAGAACAACGGACAGCGCGCCAAATATGCCGGTGAGGGCAATCTTGTAATTAAGTGAACGGTTTGTTTTTAGACCAGATTTTCCCATGGTCAAGCCTCCAGAACATAAGAAACCGCCGGCCAATACAGGACGCATCAACCAGCGGCTCCATGTGATTTTATTTTATCAAAACTTATACCACAAAATCGCCCGCATAAAAAGTAGACTTTTTTATAGGGAGGGGAATATTTTATTTTGCAAAAACTTTTCTGATTTCCGAAACATCAACCAGAGTTCCCATCACATAGCGGTGCAGGACACTTCCAATCAAAGTCTGATACTGAAGGCCCTGGTTCATAGCAAGCCCCTTCAGTTTGTCAATGTCATCGTTGTCGAGTCGCAAAGAAACATGCTTTTTATTTTCCTGTTTGGAATAGTGAATCCTCGGAGGATTCTTTGCAGCTTCCCTCAAAGTTTCACCAACCCATTCGGGAGCAGGAACAAACTCTTCCAGATGGTCCTCAATCCACTGCTCTTCCTCATCCAAAACAAGATTATCAAATACCGCGTCAGACATAATTATATTTCCCCCTTATACTTGCGTGACTGATAGATGGTCTTAAGAAACCAGCCCCCATTTTCCATTTCAACAAACGGCACAACACAAGGATAGTCGTTTATTTTCACCACGGTAATATATTGATTGGGCTGCACAGGATTGACAACAGGATTTGTATTTCTATGCGCATCAATTTCTGCTTTTACTTGCTCAAAACTTACATTTCTGGTCCGCTTTAGCAATTCGCTCTTTTCCTCATTCCATTCAATAACCATAGCTCAAGTATAACACAATGTATGCACAGTGTCACCAAGGAAAATTGATTTTCACCGTCAGACTGCAACACAAGATTGACCACAAAATATATTTAATGGTAGAATGAAGATTATGAAACCAATTCTTATCAAAGACTTACTCACATCACAGCCGGACGGAAGAAACGTTACCGTCTGCGGATGGATTAGAACAAAACGCGACTCAAAGAACCTTGTGTTCATACAGGTGAACGACGGAAGCTGCTTCGCCTCAATACAGTTGACTTATGACAGGACCAATCCGGGAGAAGCTGATACAGCCGCCGTTGAAGAGGCCCTCAAACTTGCATCGACAGGTGCATCCCTGCGTGCGGAAGGAAAACTGATTCCATCCCCGGGAAGCGGTCAGGCCGTTGAGGTTTCCCTCGTTTCATTGAAGATTTTGGGAGCATGTCCACCGGAAACATATCCTCTCCAGAAGAAAAACATGTCCATGGAATACCTCCGCGAAAACGCACACCTCAGGGCAAGGACAAACACATTCGGAGCAGTGTTCAGACTCAGGAACCAGATGGCGACGGCACTCCACACCTTCTTCCAGGAAAGGGGATTCGTCTACATAATGGCCCCGGAAATCACATGTTCCGATGCTGAAGGCGCAGGTGAAATGTTCCAGGTAACGACGCTCAGCCTTGAAAAGATTGCGGAACTCGGAGTAAAGGCAGGCGCAAACGGCATGAAGATTGAAGATGCCGCAAAAATAGTCGACTACTCCAAGGACTTCTTCGGAAAAAAAGCGAGCCTCACGGTTTCCGGCCAGCTTGAGGCGGAGACACTTGCAACAGCATTGAGCCGCGTATATACATTCGGACCGACATTCCGCGCAGAAAACTCAAACACACCGCGCCACCTTGCCGAATTCTGGATGTGCGAGCCGGAAATGGCATTCTTCGACCTTTTTGACGACATGGATTTGGAGGAGGAGTTCCTCAAGTACATGTTCAACTGGGCTTTGACAAAATGCCGCGAAGATTTGGAATTCTTTGAAAAGAGGATTCAGCCGGGAACAATCGCACAGCTTGAGCATGTCGTGAACACTCCTTTCAAGAGGATTTCATACACCGATGCGGTCGCGGAGCTTGAAAAATACAACGACAAATTCGAATTCCCGATCAGCTGGGGCAAGGAACTTCAGACCGAACACGAAAGATACCTCACCGAGCAGATTTTCAAGTCACCCGTCATGGTGTACAACTACCCGAAGGACGTAAAGGCATTCTACATGAAGCAGAACGACGACGGAAAGACAGTCCGCGCAGTTGACGTTCTTGTTCCGGGGCTTGGTGAAATTACCGGCGGCTCCGAGCGTGAGGAAGACTACGAAAAGCTTCTCAAAGTCTGCGAGGAAAGGGGCATGGACATGTCCAACTACCAGTGGTATCTTGACCTGAGAAGGTTCGGTTCAGTTCCGCACTCAGGATTCGGACTTGGATTCGACAGGCTCCTGCGCTACATAACCGGAATGGCCAACATCCGCGACGTAGTTCCGTATCCACGCGCACCAAAGCTTGCGGATTTCTAAAAAAATGCCGATAATCCAGTAAGGAACTAGATTGTATATACATATATATAGGAGACGAATATATGGCTGAACAACAGGACATGTCAAGTATAATCGGAAAGAAGATTTTCTTCATCACTCCGACTCCGACCATAAAAAAATATGTAGTCTCTGCGTTGCGTGATGACGAGCTTGAGGTCTATGTTATCGACAACTACAAGATGGTAAAGAACATTCTGGCAAAGAATCCAGGTTCCCTCTGTTTTTTCAATCTGGACTCGGGTCTGTCGTTGATGGGCTGGTTCATCATGCTGGAGGATTTGTCCAAAGACGAGTCGCTTGGTGACATGGTGATAGGCCTCATATCCGACCGGCTTGGTGACAGCGAAAAGGCTTTCATCCAACAGAGGGCGAAGATTGAGGGCGGAATCCACAGGGCAAACACATCCCCTCTGAAACTTCTTGAAAGCATCAGGGAAGTGGCGGCAGCCCAGAAAGCAAAGGGACGAAGGCAGTATGTTCGCGCAAACTGTCTCGCCGAGGACCAGCACGAGCTTATGTGGAACCAGGAAAACACCGCCATAAAGATGAAACTTGTGGACATCAGCACAAGCGGAGTGGCGGTCAAGGTCCAGCAGAAATTCCTCCCCTACATCAAGGAGAACGCAAAAATCCATGGCGCCACGCTCAGACTTGGAACAAGGCAGTTCCTCATTGATTTTATAGTCTACGGAATACACCAGCGCGGTCCGAACACCCTTATGATAACCCTCTTCAATTCTGATACGGTCAGGGTATTGCACAGCGACCTCCAGTCCTACATCTACGAGATTCTGCAAAAGCACATAATGGATGAGATGGAGCTTCTCGCGCTGGACGAAAAGGAATACAACAAGCTGGGAAGCAAGATTAAAGTTCCAAAAATAACCGTGGACCAAAAGGCTGCCGAAAAAAAATAGGAGTCCGCAGCCAACGGACCTGGTATGAGCAGAAGACAAAAACGGAAGCCCGGACAGAGAAAAAAACATTCCCTCGTCACCGGAATACAGAAACTATATCTCTCGATTGTGTTTTTCTTTATGAACGACATGTGGTCCTATGCGTCCGCATGTGCGTTTGGGTTTCTGTTTTCGTTCGTCCCGGTGGTCATGCTCGTGCTTGTCATCCTGATTCGTATTTTCCACGCATCCACCGATTCAATAGAGTCGCTCTTCGGCAGCGCGGATATAATATCAAATTTCCTGAACCTTGATTCGGTCGCGGACACAATCTCGCAGATACACAGCATCACAAACTTCGAAGTGATTTTGACCATCACAATCATCTGGATGGCGAGACGATTTTTTTCTTCAATAATCGGAAGCATAAACAGAATCTTCCACACACAGGTTCCCCTGCGTCCAATGCTGAGCCAGGTCGTAATCATGGCAGCGGAAGCCGGTATGGTCATAATCTCCTCGCTGATAATCATACTCAACGTGGCGTTCAAGACACTAACAAAGCTGGAAATTTTCCAAAAACTCAGCGAAATCTTCCCGATTCTGATGAGCACGTTCACGGAGCGGACCGTAATCTACCTGCCCTACGTCATAATCTTCGTGGTGGTGTTCATCTGCTACAAGGCAAGCTCCCGCTCCAATCCACCGACTTGGACCTGCCTCTGGTGTGCCGCCGGATGCACCGCAGGATTTTTTGTCATGCAGAAGTTCATGGGAATCTTCCTGAACGTGAACCGCTACAACATGATTTACGGGGTCCTTAGCAACATCATAGTCCTTCTGCTTGAAGTGTTCTTCTTCTTCGTGATTTTTTTGAGCTTCGCGGAATTTGTTTTCGTGAGCCAATACTTCGACACACTGCTCCTTAGCGAAATCTACAGGCTGCCGGACAGGGACGAGACAGGACTGATCAGCACACTGAGGAGGCTCCTTTTCATAAGGCCAGACTACCTCCTAAAGTCCGACGAGAATGTCATGTACATGAAAAAGGGCGACCCAATCTACAGCTCGGGCGAAGACGGAAAGTTCATGTACTACATAGTCTCCGGGACGGTCAAGCTTTTGAAAAAAAACAACATCGCCTTTGTGGACAGCGGCTCCTTTTTTGGCGAGGAAGCAATACTCATGGACGGAATCAGAAAGGAAGACGCGGTAGCCCACACGGATTTGAAGATGATAAAAATCAACGAGGGCAAGTTCTATTCAATCCTGCAGAAAAACCCGAAAGTCGCATCAAAGGCCATGGCAAAAATCAGCAAGTATTTCGCATGGTCGGCGAACATATAAAAAGGACTGCCGATTTCATCAACCGACAGTCCCGCCTTATCAATCAGGTTTCCAATCCACCCCCTTATTTTCTATCAAAGCCGCCACGATTTTTACCCATCTGTCCGGGAACGAATCCTTCTGGCATTTCCATTTTTCCACCACCGCGACCGCCCCTTCTGTCGGTAGGGAAACCATCCGTTCCATCCATTCCGCCAGGCATCTGGTTTCCGTTGAATCCACCGGGACCACCGAAGCCTCCAGTCACATCAGAATCAATGTAGACAGTGTCGGATGCGTCAGTCGAAATCCCCGAGACCGAATCAGTTCCACCGCTTACGGTCGGGAGCGTCGTATAAAGATTGTGGAACCTTGTGCCGCCAGAGACAGACACGCCGGTCTTCACGCTGTAAGTTTTTCCAGCCTCAATGTTCGGTGAGGAAAGGACCACCGTGGAACCCACGCTGGAAGGAAGAGTGTACGCAAACACAGTATTGCCATCCGAATCAGCAAGTGCCATGGTCGTTCCGGCATTTCCGCACTTGGAACCGGGCAGCACCACAACGGACTGATTTCCATTTGACGGAGCGGTATAGTTGTCGCTTCCAAGACCAACCAGAAGACCGCCGTTCACAGTGAAAGGCTTCTCGTCGCAGTCAAACGCACACTCGGGCACGCTAAGACCAAGAGCAACCACTGTCCCCCCGTTGATTGTGATTCCCCTGTCACCGTTTGCATCAACCGCATCGTTTTTGGAACTGTAGGCATAAACCGCACCGCCGTTTACGGTAATGTTTCCGCCAGCGTTCAGGGCATCGTCAGTGCAGCTCAAAGTTATCGTGCCCGCATTGATTGTAAGGTCGCCCTTTGCCTCAATTCCCTCGGGAGAGCAGCTGGGGTCGTCATCAGTCTGTCCCTCGTAAGGCTCCCCGGTAGTCTTGATGTTGATTATTCCTCCGTTTATCTCCACATACGGATTCGGGGTAGAGGCATCCGTTCCAGAAAGCAGATTTTCGCATAGGAGGGACTTGTTCTTTGTCTCCGTGTATTCCGCATTTCCGATAACAGACTTTGCAGATTTCCAGTGCGCCGTAATTCCCTTGGCCACCGTGTTGATTGTAATCTCGCCTCCGTTGATTATCACAAAACCTGCCCCGGCCGTATACTCAACGGTCTTGTCATCGTCGTCGGCATCCTCTCCCTCAACTTTGATTCCAACGCTCTCGTCATCCTCAATGGTTCCGTTACCGTTCAGAGAGATTTTTCCGCCGTCAACAATCACGGCATTCAATGCCCTTATGCAGTCGCGACCGCTCGTACCCTCCACGCTTACATTCAAATCCAGACCAGAAATCCTGATGTAGTCCTTCGAGTATACCGCATGTTTGTACCCCTTGTTGACGACATCCAGAGTGCCACCCGATGTCACCGAAGACTCACCGGTAAAAATCAGAGCGCCCTTTGAATAGATTGAGCCTTTCTTGTCGTCGTACATTGTTCCGTCCTGATTCAGGACACGAGTGTCGCAGATTGAATTGACCGTTCCTTCCGGCACAACGATGAACGTGCGTTTTTCGGAACTGAACCTGAGAGAAGGACCCGCCCCATCAACGCTTGTTATGTCCACATTGTTCAGGACCACAGCCGCGTCCGCATTTTTGTTCTTGATGAACACGGTTCCGCTGAAGTTTCCGCTCAGAACATACTTGATTTTCCCCTCGCCCTTGTACTGAATCTCAACGCCCCTCGCGCTCTCGTCATCCGAAGAATTTTCAACAGCCTTTATGGAAACATCCGAATCCGTAACGCCCGAAAACTCCGAAGTCCAAGATGTTCCGTCAAAAGAAATCCTAACGGTTCCGTCCGCCACAAAGTTTTCATACAAATCCTCGGCAACAAAACCCGAAGCCGAAGCGACCGTCGAATCCACATAGTCGGTAGTGCTTCCGTCGTCCACAATCTCCACACCCTGACCAAAGCCGCCAGAAAATCCACCGGGACCACCCCTGGCAAAATCGCCACCGGGACCACCAAATCCACCGGAACCTTCGCCCTGCCCCTCCGAAACTTTAACCTCGGAGCAAGATGTCATGCCCCCCGCAAAGGATACAAAAAGAGCCAACGAAGCCGCTATACCAAAAAAAGTTTTTCTCATGCCAGTCTCCTTGAAAAAAGTTTTGACGCGAACAAGTCCCGCCTTCTGTAAACAAATATAAACCAAAACGCCCCCGACATCTTGAATGGCAATTAAGAGAAAAATAAGTGAATTCTTAGAAAAGGTATGATGGGATTTCCGGACGGCATCCGTTTTTTATTCCGGCATACACACATTTGACTTGCGCGCAAACATATTGAACCGGCTTTCCGGGGTTCCGGCATTCGCCTACATTACTTCGTAAGCCGCAGGCGGCCCCCTCCAATCCGGCGTAGAGTGCGGACGAAAACCATAGGTAACTCTGCCCTATATTTTTGCAAGAATAAAATTGAAATCTTCCCTCAGAGTTTCCCTAACCTTTGACTTGGACTTGGATGAATCTTACTTCCCAAAGATTTGTGACATGATGACTATAGCTCCACAGATTATGCCTGCGGCAAACGCCAGTTTCAAAAGCATTTCTTTCATAAAAATCTACTTCTCCTTTAGTTTTGCAATTTTATTATAAGTAATGATGAATATTGTAAACTTGAATTATACGTTTATTGTTTTTGCTATATATTCTTCTATTTTTATTAATCCAGCGCAATCTTCACCCTTGCTCCAAATTGTAGTATCTAACCCCCAGTAAAAAAAATAACTGCTATTTCTATCTCTGTTTTCTTTAAATTTTTCTTTCCCCTTTTTTGTGTATACAATGATTTTATCACCAGATTTCACATCCTTATTTGGAAACCAAAAACTATATCTGATTTTATTCGATATATATTTACCATCATATACAGTATTAAATAAAACATATGTCCCTATGTCACAATCATCTGCCGCTTGCAAAACGATACGTTCCTTTAATTCATCGCCACCATCTTTTACATACAGTATTTTCAATTCCATTTTATTTTTTTCCCCATTTAGCAATAGCTGCACCTACAATTAACAGGAGTCCTATAAGAATAAATAAACCATTATGAATAGTAAATCTGGAGTTAAAATCTAATGTAGATATTGCAATAATCAAACCACCAACAGTATAAACAACATCTGTAAAGATTTCAGAACAAGTTTTTTTCTTGAGTTTTTCATTTACAATGGCTAAATTCCTTTCGCTTTCATAAAATTTTTTTTCAATTTCTTTTAGCTTTTCCCTTTCTCTTTTAAGTTCTTTATTTTCTGAAAGCACCATTTTCAAAACTGCAGGGCTTTTTAAATCTTTCTCACTTAAACTTTGTACGGTTCTGGGATAAAAATTTAATTCCTTTTTATTTTCTGTTGTTACTTCATTCGCACCCGTTTCTTCTTCTGAGTCATCTGTTAAACTCAAAGTTTTCTCCTTATTTTGATTTTCATTATGCATCCAAAATTAAAGCTTGTTTGCAAAAAGAAAAGTTACAATCAACTTTGATAAGTTCAACAAACGGATTTGTTCGGAACTAACGTTCCTCACATAGAAACTGTGAATGTTGTTAGATATGAACAAATCCGCTTGATTTTTATTAACACATTTTTCCAGTATTGGAGAAAACGGTTAATCTTTTTCTTTTCGTTTCCAGCTTGAGGCTGTTTTGTTAAGCTCATCTATGAGTTTTTTTTGAACATCTTTGGGGAGTGTGTTATCCTTGAACACTTCCTGCACAGCACGGTCCGTGTCGACAAATGTGTCTTGATTCAGATATCCACCCTCGTGTGAGTCGTAAGGTTCGCTATTAGCAGGATTTTCAAATTCTGAATGAAATGCATCTTTCAAGCTTTGAATATTGTCTTCCATAATAAATTCTCCTGCTATACTTCTATTTCCCGAATTGCGGGAGAATGATTGCCTCTACCACAATTGTTTCTTACAGTGGTTTTTATATGGCCTTCTTGGAGTGCGTCTATGGCGTTCCCAGGTGATTCACTAACGCCAGGAGCACCACAATCGCTACTTGTAGCACCACAAATTCTGCAATAAGCCTCGTACTTAATCCGCCTCGGTCGTGAACTGCCACTTGAGTAATCATCCTGATAACTCCTTGGATGTGTTCTCTCGTATTCTTCTCTTGCTGCTCGTTTCCTATTTCCTGTATTAAGCATGTCCATAAATAATCCCATAATCATTTCCTCCTTGGTTCAAAATATGGTATGATTTCTTTTTCAAGTCTCTTGTAATATGTGTTTACAATTTTCTTGAAACGATTTTTATGATTTTTTTCTATGTAGAAAAAGTCATCCGAATTTTTCGCTTCGTAAAGGTCAAAGAAGCCTTTATCCCAGTAACCGTTCTTCGGTAAAATGTAATGGCTTTTTTTGATTGACTCTTTCAAAATTTTATCCGAAGAATATTTCACTTCAATACCGTTCTCTTCGAGTTCAGCCAAAAAATCATTTTGTATTTTTTCCAGAATTGGAACGTTTTTTGCGTCAATGGATTCATAATAGGCACTGAAAGACGCGCTTTTTTCATTGAAGTCGAAATAGTCTCCGCTCTCCTTTATTTTTACCTTTTCAGGAATGAGGATTGTTTTATATTCAGGTTTTCCGTCAACAAGCACATATCCTTCCACCCATGTCAATACTTTTTTTGATTTTGCTTTCTCGACTTTTATAACTGAATCTGCCTTTAAAGTGCCAATCTCTTGGCCATAAGGTTCTTTTAGGATTTTTTCATAAACAGGAAAATCTTCTTTTGTCGTGATGTATGTCGGTATAGAAAAATCATACTGATTAAAAAATTTTGCTACAAAATAAAATGAGGCAAAGAATGATGCACCAAGTATTATGACTATTAAAACAAAGTATACAAACACTCCGCCTTCTCCTCCAATTGCTCCCAAGATACCGGTGACATACAGTAAAAGCAGAATAGCAATAGCCATAACTATTGCAATTATCAAAGAAATTGCTACATACATATTAGTTTAGCTCCTCCTCGGTCTCTCGATATGCCAGAGTTTTTTCTTTTGCTTCCTCGATGTAATCGAGTATACTATATTTTTCCTCGAAGTCAAGGTGTTTTTAATATTTTTTACTCGATTAAATTGAGAGACATGAACAAGTATTTGGATGATTTTAGTTTCAATATGAAATATTACAGAGAAAAAATGGGCATTTCCCAAACTCGGCTTTCCATCCTCTGCGACTGCGGAACCGGTACGATCGGTGGAATCGAATCTGGCAAGGCGAAGCCGTCTTTTGACATGATGATAAAAATCGCGGAAGCCCTTAAAATAAATCCTGCCGACTTGTTCATCAGAGACTCATCCAAATCAAAAGCAAAAATCAAGGAGGTTTTGCAGGAACACTTTAATATGATTTTGGCGAAGATTTAATTGGCGGTCATTCATTAAAAAGTTCTGAGCAAAAAGCTCTTGAAAAAAATCACCTGCTGTATTTAGGAAGTGGCGTATCACCATATTGTTCTGCCCATTGGATATTGTTTGCTTCGCAGACCTTTGCTACTCGGCAGTGGCATACCGCCATTTCATTCTGCACATTGAAAATAATTCGCTTCGCAATCTTTCGCAACTCGGCAATCGGGGCGCGCCCGGTGTGCGTGAATAACAAGAGACTTGCGAAAGCCAGAAACATCCAGTTGTCAAGAACCAAAAGCGGTCCGCCGGTGGAGTGCATGAATTACAAAAGACTGCGAAGCAAAATAAAAACAAATATGCCGAACAACATGGCGATATGCCATGCACGGAAAATGAAAGAGACCGCGAAGCAAATTAAAACAAATGCGCCGAGCAACATGGCGATATGCCATGCACAGAAAATGAAAGAGACCGCGAAGCAAATTAAAACAAACCCCAGAGCAACATGGCGATATGCCACTAAAGAAGAACAAAAGATCTCCCCAAAAGACATTGCCCAAATCTTCGGTTTTCAATATTGCTGCGATTGTTTTCCGCTTGCTGAGTGTAGTCGAAGCCACTAACATTGAAATGTTTCCACCGGGACTTTACATCGGAGAAAAAGGGTTTCAGAGTTACCTTCGCATGATGAATAGGTCAAGCTGATTCAATGCGTTAAATTCTTGAAACACACGCACAATAATGGTAAAATATCTTCCATTATATTTTCTATTATTACGAGGTGAATCATGGCCAAGCGATCAGACAACGCAACAAAAGGTGTCGCACGCGCACCCCACCGCTCTCTTTTTTATGCGATGGGCTATACCGATGAAGAACTGGAACGTCCGCTCGTGGGCGTTTGCTGTGCCAAGAACGAAATAATTCCCGGCCACTTTATGCTGGACAAGATTTCGGAGGCGGTCAAGGCAGGAATCCGCATGGCTGGCGGAACTCCAATCGAATTTCCGGCAATAGGTGTATGCGACGGAATCGCAATGGGACACGAGGGCATGAAATATTCTCTTGTAACCCGCGAGCTGATTGCAGACAGCGTTGAGTGCATGGTAACGGCACACCAGTTCGACGCTCTGGTTATGATTCCAAACTGCGACAAGATTGTTCCGGGCATGCTGATGGCGGCAGCACGTCTTGACCTTCCGACCGTTTTTGTTTCCGGAGGAGCAATGATGCCGGGACATCTTCCAAGCCACGAAGAAGGAAATCCATATTCCGACAAAAACCTTTCGCTCACCGACATGTTCGAGGGAGTCGGAGCCGTTGCAAGCGGAAAAATCACCGAGGCACAGCTTAAGGAAATGGAACACATAGCATGTCCTGGTTGCGGATCCTGCTCTGGAATGTTCACCGCAAACAGCATGAACTGTCTCACCGAAGTCCTTGGCCTTGGTCTTCCTGGAAACGGAACTATTCCGGCAGTCACAGGAGCAAGAATGGCACTTGCAAAACATGCAGGAATGGCCGTCATGGATCTGTACAAAAAGGGAATCACCGCACGCCAGATGATGACAGCCGACAATTTCAGGAACGCACTTGCAGCAGACATGGCTCTCGGATGCTCATCAAACACCATGCTCCACGTCCCTGCAATCATGCACGAAGCAGGACTCACGCTTGACCTTCACGAAGTAAACGAGATTTCGGAGCGCACGCCGAACCTCTGCCACCTTGCCCCAGCCGGACACACATTCATCTGTGAACTGAACGATGCAGGCGGAGTACAGGCAGTACTTGCGGAGCTTGCAAAAAAGAACCTCATAAAGACCGACCTGATTACCGCAACCGGAAAGACGATTGCTGAAAACATAAAGGGAGTGAAAAACCGCAACCCGGAAATCCTCCGTCCGATTGAAAACCCGTTCAGTCCGACCGGTGGAATTGCAGTCCTCTTCGGAAACCTTGCTCCCGATGGAACCGTAGTAAAAAGAAGCGCATGTGCACCTGAACTGATGAAGCACACAGGACCGGCACGCGTATTCAACGATGAAAGCGAAGCCATGGATGCAGTCCAGAAACGGCAGATAAATCCGGGCGACGTGGTTGTAATCCGCTACGAAGGACCAAAGGGCGGACCTGGAATGAGGGAAATGCTTGCCGTAACAGCAGCTCTTGCAGGACAGGGACTGGACAAGCAGGTCGCATTGATTACGGACGGAAGATTCAGCGGAGCAACCCGCGGTGCATCCCTCGGACACTGCTCACCGGAAGCCGCCGACGGAGGACCGATTGCGCTTGTTGAAGAAGGCGACAAAATTACGCTCGACATCAACAACTACAAGATTACCCTCGAAGTAAGCGACGAAGAACTTGCAAAGCGCAAAGCCGCATGGAAAGCCCCAGCACCAAAAGTAACCAAAGGCTACCTCGCACGCTACGCAAAATTGGTCTCTTCCGCCGACAAAGGTGCTATATTGCAATAAAAAATTCTGCCAGTTTGCTAAAGCAAACTGGTAAGCAAGCGCCAGCTTGCGACCAGACAAAGGAGCTGTTTTACAGTAAATAGACATGCCAGTTTGCGAGAGCAAACTGGTGAGCAAGCACCAGCTTGCGACCAGACAAGTGTGCTATTTTACAATAAACAGATATGCCAGTTTGCGAAAGCAAACTGGTTAGCAAGCTTAGGTCTTTTTCTACCCGACCAATCTGAAGTACGACTCCAGAATAATCGAAAATTCCCCTCCAAAAACCAAAAAAGTGCTGATTGTGTGCTGATTTTTTTTCACATTTGTGCTGATTCCGTGCTAAGTCCCCAATAAATTTTGAATTAACAAACTAATTTTCAGGAGGATATTTATGAAAAAGATTTGTTTTCTTACTGCAATCCTTTTTTCCGCTCTTCTGGCAGGACTGGGGTTTGCTGGATGCCAGGGAACGACAGGACCAAGCAATACAGGCATCACCTACAGCGATGACTCGAACACAGCATTGCAGGCGCAGATTGACGCGGCTCCTTCTGGTGGCTCCGTTACCTTGAACCAGTCTTCTGCGGGAGGTGCCATTTTAATCAACAAGGCACTCACTGTGGACGGAAACAACAACCAGGGACTCACCATAAAAGTCAGTTCAGCAGTTACCAGCAATGTCACGCTCAGAAATTTCCGGGACGCAAGAATTGTGGTGACATCAACAGGCTCCAGCCCAAGTACAAACAGATTCCGGGACGCAGCAGCAACAAACTCATCCTCAGACCATTTCAAAAAAATTGGAGAAGGAGCTGTTCCCATTAAACTTGAAGGCTGCACCGTGGAAAAAATTGAGGCGGAATCAAAGGTCCAGCTTAAAGTTGACAACGGAAACAAAAAATCAACAATCGGTGAAATCAAACTCAAGGATGGAGCCGAGGACTTTACCTTCATCGAAATGGACAAAGTTGATAAACCAGAATTGGACTCTGATGCGGCAACCCCGCTCGACGACAAAACAAAGGTCTCAAAGCTGAGCATCGAATACAGCGACAAACAAAATGAAACCGAGAAAATCAATCTTATTGGTGGAACTTTTGAAGAGGTCACTCTCCCGGAGTCTTTCGGTGGTGAAATAGATTTCAAGTATGACAAGGAACTCGAAGGCGACCAGCTGCACTTTAGCGGAAAAGACAGCTTCCTTGGCAAAACCGCAATCAAGGAAAAAGATGTTGCGGTTGCAGAAAAATCAGGAAACAGCAATGTCTATTCATTCACAATGAGCAAAAACAATTTCGTTGCAATGAACAGTTTTTTGACCATAGTGTTTATGACTCCTGCCCAAAAAAGTTGGATGGATTCGCATAACGGAAATCTTAGCGAAGCCGATTCAAGCAACCTGTCTATCGTCCACAGCTGTGCGACCACCCAAAATCCGATTTACATGATGATACCCGCAGGCGCATTCACGGTAGATAATCCAGAAACAGCGACAGGGCTTAAGACAATTTATGGCGGAGAATATGCCTATGTTGATTATGCGCATTACTATGCAAAAGGAATCACAACAGGTTACGAAGTCGATGATGTAGTTGTTCTTGATAAATACAGAAACTACAACAGGGATGCAATTATTGCGGACTTCAATGGCGACAGTGTTACAATCTATGTGAATACGACGGCAATCAGAAAAGAGGATGTCGTCCTCTGCAATGGAGAATGTGTTAACGGACAGACAGCAAAAACTGAAGCCGGCACAAAGGTTTCGGAGATGAATCTGGACGGTTATGTTCCATATCTTGCTGTTGATTATGCCACTGGAGACCCACATGGTTCTGTATTCAACAATCTAGGCATATTAACAGATGGCGATGCCCAAGAGAATTTCAGAAATGGAACAGCTCTTGGTACAAAATACTGTTCAATGGGTTCAGCAATTGCAATTTATGGAAGCGCCATAAAGCTGGGGCATGAAATGGACCTTACATTATATGAAATGACAGGAAACGCAAGTTATCCGGCAAGTGCCGCCAGTACCAGTTATTCTTCGATAACGACACCCGCAAGTAAAGACGACCATGGATTGCTTACGCAGTTCAACCAGGGTTAATCACCAATTGAACAAAGAACAGCCATTCTGAATCACAACAGAATTCAAAATGGCTGCGCAACCCTCCTCTTTTTTCCCGGAGTCCAGAAATGAGCCCCGGGATTTTTTTATGGATTCAAAAATAGTGCTGATTGTGTGCTGATTTTTTTTCTCATTTGTATTGTTTATATGGTATAATAGTAACAATAACCCATCATTGGAGGTTGCATTATGAGAAAAGCCCTTTGTCTGTTTATTTCTGCGATTTTGATTTTTTTAATCTCCTGTGAAAATTTCATGAACGGCAGCAATGCATCGGATGAACTGGACCAGATGATTGACGAGGCCAACGCAAAAGCCTGTACGCTCATAGTCTCGCAGGACACTACCATGGGGTCGTTTCTTTCCAGCGGCGACAAAACCTGCAAGGTGGGATATTCAATAGAGGTTCAGTTTACCGTAAAAAAAGAGCTGTACGTCTACAGGGGACTCAAGGCGGTAAGCAAGTCCGACCCAAACATAGACCTGAGCACTTATGTCCAGTTTACGGAAATAGACGGAAACGACTCACGCGGGGTCTACAAGACACAGGTCAAGCTTTTAAAAGCCTCAGATGACATACTGATTGTACCGGACTGCACATTCGTAGTTAATGCCCTTAAAGATGAATGCAGGCCTAATTTTTACGAGGGCGGGCGCGAGCAGGACAGCACCATTGCAATCGTGTTCAACCAGAGCGTAACACCCGGCGACTATTTTGTCCCGACCATTACGGATGCCTATGGACAGAGCCTTTCCCAGTATTTTGAGGAGCCATATTTTTCAAACGATTACAAGACCCTTTACATTCCTACCGTCAAGGGAGACGAAAATCTGCTGATTAAAAAGAACGAGTCCACCGCTACCAAAGACATTTTTGTAAGGATTGACCTTAGCCAGTTAAAGGACGAATACGGGAACCCTGGCTCCGGCACCTTCCAGCACAAATACCGCGTAAACAAAACCCAGGACTCCAACAGGCCCGTCATTACGGAAGCAAAGCTCTTTTCCACCAAAGACACGGAGAGCAAATATTACAAGGCTCTTCCAGGCAAGGATTATACGCTCTGGACGTCGCCGCAAGATTACAGCACCTACCATGTCGGGGGAAAAGTTTATGTTGAGTTTAAGGGGTCTGATGTGGGCTCCGGAATTTCCGGACTATATGTAAAGGAAACGGTCTGCAAATATTCGGACGGAACCAGCGGCAATGAATCTGTAACGAATAACGGCAGGGCTACATGGAACGAAACAAAAGGGGCCTGGTGCATTGAGTACAACATGAGGACAGCCTTTGACGGAATCATAAAACTGGAAATGTACGCACAGGATTTTGCAGAAAACATCAGCGACAGCAAGTTCACATTTTATGTTTTGAAGGACAGCACAGTAGAAACCAACAACATTTATTTTGACTCGGAATACCAGGAATTGACTCCAGACGGTATATCGGACCCGATGTCCAGTACAGAATCTCAACAAGCGGCGGAACAGAATCTTATAGAATATTTCAAAAACATGTCCGTTGACCGGAATGGAAATCAAACTGTAGCGTTCAAACTGTCTGGCAATTCCAAAGACGTTTATTATGAGAGTCTTTCCACAGATTATGATGTCGAAGTCTACTGGGGATATTCAGAAGATTCCATTGACACAAAGGCGGCAAAGGACACGAACGGTAAATTCACATTTACAAGGAATGTCGATAAACTTGTGTTCATAAACACTGTTTGCACCGACCAGGTCGGGAACACAAGGACAATCTTAAAACGCATGCTTCCAAGACTGGAGCTTGGTGAAGAAACACTTGAAATGGACGGTCGTACCACCACCAATCTGATAATTAAAGACCTTGATTCACTTGTGACATTAAGCGGTGTTTCACAGGAATCAATGACTCCAACAAACATTTGTTACCTGATTCAATACAACACAAAATATACTGTAAACGGCAATGAAAAAACTTTTTCACAGTCCGCTATTTATGCAGGAATGGGTGAACAAATTCTAAACTCAGAAGGAGATGATTTGTCATCACGGTTTATCAGTATGTGCATGCAAACAATAAATCTTCCTGATGACATTCTGGGGGCAAATCAAACAGGCTCAGTAAAAATATATGCAATGCCGAACTTCGGAGCCTTTCCAGTTCCCTGCAGCACATCCAGCGTCGATTACACCGTAACAAAGATTGTCAAAAATGAAGGAACCAGCGGAACAGGGCGTATCGGACAATTCAGTATTCCGAATGGACAGGATAATTTCAATATTTACGGAAGCGGTCCAACATTGTCAAACATGAATGTGTCAAGCGGGAATTCAACACCACCTCAAACAATGGGGACAGGAGTTTTCGGTCCCATAAATCCAAATGCAAAAATAAGCCTTGTACCCATATTGAATTCAGGACTCTGTAAAATTGTCATCAAAGATTACGAGGCAGAGGGATATGACGGCCACAACATCGCCTATACTTTTACACCAGTGTCATTTGATACTTCCAATAATAGTTTCAATTATAAAAAGCCATCCACTGCATCTGCAAAACCTGAAATATATATCCAGGCTGCTCCATATACATTCTGTGGCATCCATATCGAAGCCCATGACAAGACGGACAACAAAAAATATGTGCCAATACAGCTACCCGAACTTAATGCAAACTATTCTACAGTTCAAGAAGCAAGGAATGTCTGTGCATCGGGCATTGTCCTTGATCTGGAGCAGGATGTTCTGCCACCAAATATTAATCTAGATTATGCGGTAGATTTATTCCATTCATCAGGTTCGTACAGAATAAATAATATAATAGACGGTGAAGACAATCTTGTTATGGAAGAAAACGGGAAGACAAAAATCACCTATTATCTGATTCCAAATTCAAACAAGTCTTCTCCTGTCGCAGTCAACTATACTCTGAACGAGCTTAAAAACTATTCGGCATTCAAAAAGAGTCTTTATTACAAACCAAATGTCAACAGTGTTGGAGGGGATCCTTACATCGATTTTCCCTACGGCAACACAAAGGAAGGTTTTTATACTCTTGTAATTACAGCCCAGGATAAGGTAGGAAACACATCTAAAGTCTGCGTACCTGTTTTGAACACAATCAAGGGGGAGCTGATTGAAAATATAAAACAGCACTGGATCCGAAACCAAATTCCCTGAGACAATCAGACGTACAAATATTATATATGGCGGCTTTCCTTTGACACACGGGGACATGATGAAATATACAAAATAGACAGACCAGATTTCAGCGGTTTTTCAATAAATGCCTATCTGCAGCAAATCTCATACAATGCGGGAAATAGCACTTATTCCTGGGGCCAAACGGATGAAATATTTATGGAACAGTGCGCAACCGAAATGACTGATGAAAGTGGCAAAAAGTACTATGATGTCTCTTTGGATGTTGGGTCAAACGACTTGCCATGGGTCAGGTTAAAGTCCTATTACGGTTTTAATGACAGCGGAAATCAGTCTTTGGTTGACAAGGGCTTTTATTACACTGAGTATCTTTACACAGGCATAAACGACGCGACATGTTTTTCAAAGAACTGTATGGAAGGCTTGAACGGTCTTCAGGTAATGAGCGACAGGCCAGTTTTTGCACATACCATGTACTGCCCGGACAAGCTCACGGAAACAACAAAGGTTGCAAACGCCGCCCGAATCTGGGAAAGCAAAGGTGTTGAAACCGGAATTGCGGTGCTGAACAAATCAATAAACGAGCCGGCAACAAACTATTTTAACTGGGATGCCCCGGACCCAGCCAACAACCATGCCGTTGGAAGCGAAACTTATGGCGAAGACTACCTGACAATGGTTCCCTCCGGCAGCTGGTACACGACAATCTTCCACTTTGCAGACGGTACTGTTGTGATGACGGACATCAAGCAGAGATAAGCTCTGGATTATATTGGAGGCTTGTGTCTATGAAAAAACTTGTTTCTTCGTTTCTGGCTTTATGTTTGTCGGCAACTTCTGCCTTTGCTCTGGATTTTTCCCTGCGCCTCAATCCTGGACTAGCCATTCCAATCAAGGATCATTACAAGCCCGCGCTCAACATGACGGTTCAGGGGGACGTAAATCTTTTTGACTGGATGACTGTGGGCGCTGAGGGCAGTTTTCTTCTAGAATCTCCCGAGGGTTCTAGTTCCTATGTAAATTTTATTTACGGAGGAATTGGGGCGGGTGTCGGACATAATATTTTCTCCCGCTTTTATTTCGGAGCAGGTGGGGCCGTAGGATTCTACAACTTCTCTTTTACCGACGGAACCAACAGGCAAGCCGCATCCGATTTATATTTCCGTGCATATGGAGAGTTCGGATTCCGCTTCACCCCCACGATGACTTTATCCGCAAACGCAGGCGTGAACTCATTCTTGACAACAACAGGATTCGGCTCGCTTTTTACAGGAGGGGCAAAGACCTTGATGGCGGGTCCAGTTTTCGGTCTCTCACTCAAATTTAATTTTTCAACGGAACGCTCATCAAAAAATGCCTGCTATGCGACCATCATACAGGACAGCGAAATCTACCCTCTTTTTATGCAGCTTTATAAAACAAATCCGGTCGCCACGGTCATACTCACAAACGGAGAGTCAGCGGAAATAAAAAATGTCACCGTAAGCTTTACAGCTGGAAAATACACATCCAGCGCATTGCAGTCGGAGTCGATTCCCGTAATCAAAAAAATGCAGAATGTCTCCCTGGACCTTCCCGTAGATTTTTCATCCGACCTTCTGAGCTTTGCCGAAAACGGAATGATTTCAGGAAACCTCACGATTGAGTACGAGCTTCTCGGAAAAAAGAAAAAAACGGTACAGGGCATATCGCTTTCCATCTCCAACCGCAACTCGTATATATGGTGCGACGCACGATCTCTCGCCGCCTATATTTCACCCGACACTCCCGAGGTTCTTGAGTATGCAAAATACGTGGCAGGAATTGCGCGCAACAAGCTCTACACCGGCATGAACCGCAACGTACAGTTCGCGGCCACAATGTTCGACGCACTTAGGACAAGTGGCATCGTTAATTCGGGTGACAAAACCACTCCATACTCAACATATCATCTTAAAGAGGAAGCTGATTACATTCAGTACCCACTGCAGACGATGGACTTTAGTTCCGGGGACCTTGACGAACTTGGAATCCTTTATGCATCCTGTCTGGAATCTGTCGGAATCGGCACGGCATTCATCCCCATGGAAGATGATTTTTTGATTCTTGTTGACACCCAGCTTAAGCCATCATCAGCCGCAAGCCACTTCGCAAATCCAGACACACTCGTCATCACGGATGAGACAGTTTACTTCGCACTTTCCATGGCAGCATTTGAGGAAGGTTTTTCCAAGAGCCGCGAAAAAGGATGCCGCCAGATTGAAAAAATTCTTGGCAGCGAAAATGCCTCTTACGAATTCATAGAGACACATTATGCGTGGGAAATCTACCCTCCAGCAATCTTCACAGGCTATGGTGATGTGCTTGAGCGTCCGTCGCAATCTGCCGTGGAAGAATTGTTCAAGTCAGCCGTAAACGATTATATCAAATCCGACTTGTCAGTTGTGATTGAGCATGCAAAGGAAAGCGGCAACCCTAATAAAATCGGTCTCGCCTATGTCCGGGCAGGTCTGTACGAGGATGCTAAAAAAGAATTCTCCAGAGCAGCGTCAGAGGGAAATATCTCCGCGATAAACAATCTTGGCAATGTCTACATGACGGAAAAAAATTATTCAGCCGCCAGAACGCAGTATGACAGTGTGCTTGCAATTGATCCGGAAAACCGTGTTGCACTAAAAGGATTGGAAAGCATCAGTTCCATCCTGGATGAATAGGAGGAGTTTTTATGAGGAAAATAAAGGCTCTTTGTTTTTCGGCAATACTTGTGCTGGCAGCATTTTCAAGACCATGCTCCGTAGGCGCGTTGGATTTTTCCATAAGGCTCATGCCCACTTATGAATTTGCCATGGGTTCAAAAACGGACGGCGTACTTACCGGGATTTTTTGTCTTGACTGGAGTCCATTCACAGTGCGAACCCGCGATGAGATTTATTTTTCCGTGCAATTAAGTCCCTCCATAACACTGGCCCATAATGTGGATCCCGTCCTTTTCTACAATTTCGCAGGAGCAGCAGGATACACATTTCGGTTTACGGACCGCATGTCAGTCTCCGGGGAAATCACGGCAGGCCTTTGGACAATGCCAGAAGATGCAAAGAGAAATCTGAAGACGGCAAGCGGTATTTCTTTCGGCGCAAAGGTCTCGGGCAACTATTATATTTCCCCGGTTTTCAAGGCCAGTGTCTTTTGTGGCTACCAGAATTACTGCTACTCACCGAAACCATTTTTGCAGTCAGTTCAGGCGGGTCTTGGAATTTCAATCAACCTGACGAGAAGCATTTTCAAAAGCGATGTCATCAACACTCAGGAGATTGAGACAGAGCCGCTCTTCCCTATTTTCTATGCGCACTACGACACAAGCAGCTTCGGCAAGGTGACGTTTACAAACATTGAGAAGAATGATTTGACCGATGTGGAAATATCAGTGTTCATTGAGCAGTTCATGTCAGTTCCAAAGGTCGTGGGAACTTATGGGAAGATAAGTCCGGGCGAGGAATTCAGCGTTGACCTTACGGCATTCCTGAACGAAAGCATTATGAACCAGATGCAGAAACAGCTCACGGATGCGGTTGTAACGGTAAGCTGCAAAAATCTCGGGCAGCAGAACAGCTACGAAAATCATTTCTTCCTGCAAACACTCACCAGAAACTCAATGTCATGGGAGGACGACCGTCGTGCCGCGGCATTTGTTTCCGCAAAGGACGGCGCGGTTCAAAGATTCTCACGACAGATTTCCCTTGCGCTGAAGGACAAGATTGAGACGGATTCCAGCGCAAACCGGCTTTACGCAAAGGCAATTTTTGACGTACTCAAGGCCTATGGAATCAATTACGTCATTGACCCCACGAGCGTTTTCTCCACGTCCGACACTGTTGCGGTGGACTTTTTACAGTTCCCCTACCAGACCCTGCTCTACCATGGCGGTGACTGCGACGATCTTTCAATATTGAACTGCTCCCTGTTCGAGGCTCTCGGCATACAGACCGCATTCATTACGATTCCCGGTCACATCTACATGGCCTATGACTCTGGACTGACAGCGACACAAGCAGACACGGTTTATGGAAAAAACAAATACATAGTTCAGGATGGCAAAGTGTGGATTCCCTTTGAAATCACCGTCTCGCAGGACACATTTGAGCTGGGTCTAAAACTCGGAATCCGTGAATGGAATAAATATCCGGAGGAACGCAAACTCATTCCGATTCATGAGGCATGGACAGAATTCAAACCTGTTACTGTTCCTGAATCAGACGTAAGCCTACAGTTCCCAAAAGATGCCCTGAGGTAATGACATTGACATCTGTTATTTTTTCATCGCCCTCATTTCAAGGAAACCTGTGACATCTTCAGCCCAGCTGTACTGGCTCATAAACTCACCGGCAAAACTATTTATGGCCTGAGAATCACCGTTCAAAAAATCATAGTAGTCGCACTGAATGGACTCAGGATTTATTCGGAAATTGTTGTACTCGGTCAAAAAGAAATTCTGGATTTCAAGTTCTGCAAGGCTGTGCTTTATGTCCACAATCAGATTGCGGAAGTTCGCGCCATGACGGGCAGAATTTGCATGGTCGCCCCAGAGCACGGAAATCAGTTCCTTTGTTTTTACGGAGCTTCCGTTTTTGTAAATCAGGTACGCCAAAAGCTCGGTAGATTTTGTCCTTGAAAATTTGATTACACTGTTATCGTACAGCAGGGTAAAATTTCCGAACGTCTTTGCGACTAGACTCTTTTTCTGTTTTTTCAGAAGCAGTATAAGTTTCTTTTCATTCCGGCGTTTGTAAAGTGACAGACCGAACATAAGTATGGTCGCAAGAATGGAATCCGCCAATCCTGTAATGCCAAAGTTTTTGTAGATTCCCGGAGCCATAATGCCCATTCCCACAACCAGTCCAAGAAGAAACCAGATGGGCGAAAACGAAAACACGCACAGGGAAATGAATCCGGTCAGGCAGTATGTAATCACACCATTGAACGGCTGACCCAGAATATAAAAATTGTACACCCCCATCATTATTCCCAACCAGAACAATATGTAAAATGGAATGGTCTTATAGATGTACGCCTTTTCCCTCGCAACATTTTTTACTTTTAGTGAATAGAAAAAAAAGAATATTCCGAAAAGCGTAAAAAGCCCAAAATAGACAAGCGAAACAACATGTTCTTTAAAACTAGTGTAGCGGACGATTACGAGGGCAAACAAATCAAAAAGGCCGAACACAAAAAGAATTGGACTTACAACAAGTATGTGGAGCCTGTTTGTTTCTGCTGAATCGGCCAAGTCCAGCCTGGAAATCTGATAGCGGTTTCTGTAGCTTTCAATCGGATTTTTCATAACACCCCCCTGCAATCCTCAGTCCAAGAACGAGTAATCCGTATTAGAAAATATTATAACATTGGTTTTTATGATTTTGCAACAAATTTTCCATGTTCAAACCAATTCCAAAACCATTCCCTCAGTGTTCTGCACAAATCCAAGATTCTCGTAAAGCGGCCTGCCATCAGACGTTGCGTCAAGACTTATTTCGGTGCATCCCCTCTTTTTTGCCTCGTCAATCAATGGTAGTACCATTTTTTTTGCAATCCCCTGCCTTCTGTAGTCAGATTTCGTGTACACGTTCATAAGGTGCGCACGCTTCCCGGTCGGATGGCTGTATGTCGGCATTATTGTGATATAGGAAATTGACGCGCATCCAACAGCGGTGTTTCCGTCCATGGCAAGAACCGTCGTCTGGTCTCCATTAAGAAAATACTCGCGCGAACAGTCCACAAGTTTTTTATCAAAATCCTCCGACCCGTCCATTCCGTTCACCACCCTGAGCATCTCCAGCCTGATTGACATGAGCGTTTCAATATCAGATTCGCCCGCCCTAATGATTTCCACCATAGTCTTCTCCTTATTTAATTTTTTTTGTAAGAGATTTCTTGAAATCCCTTGGCGACATTTTATAGAATTTTTTAAAAGTTTCTGCCATGTAGCTTGCTCCCGTAAATCCGGTAAGCTCTGCAATCTCGGTCATACTCATGTCCCCTGTCTGCAAAAGGTCTGAAACTTTCCTGCATCGGTAATACATAAGATATTCTATCGGAGATTTTTCGGTAAGCCTGTTGAAAATCTGGTTGCACAGGCTCTGGCTCACTCCGCCCGCACTTGCAATGTCGGAAAGCGAAATGCGCTCGTTGTAATGTCCGTCGATAAAAAACATCATCGCCTTGATTTTTGAATTATAATTTCCGGCATCTTCCATTCGCTGGATGTGAACGCGGTAGGCATCGGTAAAACGGTGCATGATTACATCCCAGATTTCAAAAAAATATTTTGTGATTAGGAATTCATTTTCCTTTGCCTCTTTTTCCATATCGACCAAAAGCTTGTGAATGACAGGGGCATCAAAATCCTTTGACTCAAAATGCACGAAAGGAACTGATTTGTCGGTCACAATCGGTTTTATTGCCTTCTCCTCAACGACGGGAGCCGAGCAGATGATTTTTGGATGGAGGACCGCGATAACGTATCTTGCGACACCTTCATTCGGGGCAGCAGAGTAATGGACATTGTTGGAATTTACAAAAATAGTTTCGCCCTTTTTTAGATGGATGTTGAAGCCGTTCACGACATAATCCATTTCGCCGCTCGTCACGGTAAGGAATTCTATATCGTCATGGTAATGCGGCACACGCTCCCAGGTGCAGCCCTTGAAGATATAGCCGTAGTAAATATACGACGGAAAATCATCGTCATTATAGTTGACAATCTCGGACCCGTCCTTCCGCTTTTTTATAAAACCCCTGTTCGCCTCAATCACTTTGTGCCCCTGCTAAAACCATAACAATTTTTCAATTTACCAATAAGATTGTTATCAAAATATGTTGTTTTCATAATTTTATTACATCTTCATTTAAATTACAATTCAGATAACATGAAAACAAAAAACTTTTTATAAGGAGGATTTATGTCTGAAGAAAGCTTTGCAATCGAGATGAAAAACGTGGTGAAAGAATTCAAGGTCCTGAACAGGCACGAAGGACTTGCGGGAAGCATCCGCGATTTGTTTTCGCGCGACTATAAAATCGTTACGGCGGTGGACAATATTTCAATAAACATAAAGCACGGTGAAATCGTCGGATACCTTGGACCGAATGGAGCCGGAAAATCAACGACAATAAAAATGATGACGGGAGTTCTTGAACCGACACGCGGCGAGATTTTCGTAAACGGAACAGTACCTTATAAAAACCGCACCCGAAACGCAGAAAACATCGGTGTAGTGTTCGGACAGAGAAGTCAGCTCTGGTGGTCCCTTCCGCTCATTGAATCTTTCAATCTGCTGAAAGCAATCTACATGATTCCGGACGGCGATTACAGACAGATGCTTGAACTGTACCGAGAACTTGCGGACATTGAAAACCTTCTCCACAAACCGGTCCGTCAGATGTCACTGGGCCAGCGTACCTTGAGCGACATTCTTGCGGCATTCCTCCACAATCCGAAAATTGTTTTTCTTGATGAGCCGACAATCGGACTTGATGTTTCGATGAAGGCAAAAATCCGTGAGCTGATTAAGGGACTTAACAAAGAAAAAAATACAACCGTAATCCTCACGACACACGACATGGGAGATGTTGACGCTTTGTGCCGGAGGATTGTAATCATAGACCACGGCAGCATGATTTACGACAACGACATTGAGCACTTGAAACATTACTTCGGATCATACCGCACATTACGGCTGAATCTTGTTGACGAGGGTTGGAAGGAAATTATTGTTGACGAATCAAAAACGGATGTCATGTCGGTCATTGCGGAATATCAGAAAAAGAACGGCGTAAAGGATATGAAACTTGAGGACATTTCTACGGAAGAAGTAATCAAGAAAATCTACGAGCAGTCCGCAACAAGAACTGCATGAGACGGAGGCGTGAAATGAACATAAAAAAACATCTTGCGCTGGCTCGAATCGGCATGATGGAAAAACTCCATTACAGGCTTGGAATATTCGTTACCCTGTTTGGAAATTTAATCTATCTGGTTCTGATTTATTTTGTGTGGAAGGCAATTTACGCATCGGCAGGAACGGACGTGGTAAACGGAATGACATTGAATGACACTCTGATTTATCTTGTGCTTGCAACGGCCCTGTTCAATTTTCTCGAAGTCTTTCTTGTCTGGGACATGAGCCGTGAAATCCAGTCGGGTGCGATTGTGCTGAAACTTCTTAAGCCGATGAATTTCAGGAGCTACAGTTTCTGGTCGTACATCGGGGAAAACATAATGTCGTTTTTCCTTACCTTCGTTCCGACTTTTGTAATCATAAACATATTGACGCACGGAAGGATTGCTTTCGGAGTGAACATTCTGTTTTTTATTCTGTCGGTCGTTATGGCGCTTGTAATCAACTTCAGCATAGACATGATTGCCGCGACAATCTGCCTTTACACAGAATCGACATGGGGTCTGAACATCGTCAAGGAGTGCATCGTCCTTTTGCTTTCAGGCGCATCAATTCCGCTCGCATTTTTTCCTGAGACGCTGCGAAAAATCGTGCAGTATCTTCCGTTCCGCTGCATCTATGACACACCGTTGAGCGTTCTTTTGCAAAAACCGGGCTACACAATCGGAAGCGGGATTTTATCGCCACTTGCAATTCAGTTTGTGTGGTGCATCGCCCTTACCGGAATAGGATGTCTTTTCTGGAGAATTTCTATCAAGAGAATTACAGTTAACGGAGGCTGAATCATGAAGGGAAAAAATGAAAACATATTGAACGCACAGATTAAAAGACGCGGCCTGAAATTTTATCTTGGCATATACGGAAAAATTCTTGCGCAGGGTTTTAAAAGCAAGATGAGCTACCGTGCCGATTTTATAATTTCAAATATCGGGATGATTGTTTCAAACCTCATGGGCTTTGTGACATTTTACATTTTGTTCCAGAACTTTCCGTCAATCAACGGATGGACAATGTACGAGATGCTCTTTCTCTATGGATTTTCGCTTGTCGCATTGACTCCGGTCCAGTGCTTTTTTGACAACAACTGGAACCTACGCTTCATGGTCAAGTCAGGTGATTTCATAAAATACTGTTTCCGTCCGATAAACATTTTCTTTTATTTTATATCGGAAGATTTTGACGTAAAGGGACTCGGTCAGTTTGCGTTCGGACTCGGAACCTTGATATATGCGTGGAACCACATAGGACTTCCCGTAACTTTTTTTGTGATTGCACAGCTTGTTCTGTTTTTGTTTGCGGCATCCCTTTTCATGATTTCGATTATGAACTTTGCAGCAGCCACATGCTTCTGGATTCAGAACTCGGGTTATGTAATGGTAATCATGTCGCGGTTCAGGGATTTTTCAAAATACCCCGCAAGCATTTACAATTCGGTATTCAAAATAATATTTACATTTGTGATTCCAATTGCATTCATTGCCTACTATCCGTCCCTGCCGATTCTGCGACCGGATTCAGTCCCCCTGCTTTCGTGGCTCTCACCGCTGATAGGACTTGTGTTCTTTTACCTGAGCTACCGGTTCTGGCTCCACGGTGCAAGAAAATACGACGGAACGGGATCCTGAATAATCTACGGAAACACTGAATGCGCATACGGGGTATGCTACCCGCATTCGGATTATTCAGTGTTTCCTTGTATTTTACAATTCACAAATCGATTTTTGTCATCGGGCCATTTTCGCTATGATTACCGTTCAAATTAGTCAATCCTTTTCATAAAAAACGATGTCCATTCTTTCGTTTATTTTTTCAATCTTTCCTGTCCAGTGATAGCCAAGTTTTTCATAAAGATAAATATTGCCTTTTTCCTGAAAGATTGTATCAAGGCTCCAATGCTCAGTGCCGTAGATTTTTTCTGCTTCCAAAATTGCGCCCTGGGCATAACCTTTGTTTCTGTGTTCCGGCATAATCCATATTGGTGAAATTCGTTTTCTGGAACCGTCTTTTTTATCAACCACACGGATTGCACCGACCTTGTTTTCATCTGCGACAATAAAATAATATTTTGTCCACGGCTGTTCAAACCTCTGCAAGACTTTTTCAAAACTTTCGTTCGCCGGACTTAAATCAAAATCCTGATATTTTTCCAAGAGACCGAAAAAAGCTTCGACCTGCATCTCCCAAATCTCCTTCATGTCATTTTTTTCAGCCGGTATAAGAGAAACCTGTGCATTGATTTTTTTCATGAACCAGTCCTTCCGATTGTACAAAGTTTTCCTCTAAGCACATATCCTATTTTTTCATAACAAGCATTTGAAGCAACATAGTCTGCATCAGTGTAGAGCATTGGAATGAACCCTGAATCTGCTGCAATTTTTGTAACCTGATAAACAAGATTTTCTGCATAATGCTTTCGGCGATATTCAGGTCGTGTAAAAACAAGCGAGATGCTTGCCATGCCATCATTTGGTTTCCACTCACAGCTTGCGACATTTTTCCCATGGGCGTTTTTCCAGAAATAAGCATTTCCCTCTGCAATTGATGTTACCGCATCGTTCAGATATTCTTCTTTTGTTTTTTTATCGCAATTGATTTCATTGTGCATTCCGTCCATGAAACAAGCCAGCTCCTCTTCATCACCGGGCTTGCATTTTGAAATGTTTCCGTCTGTTTTTGAAAGAAGATCCGGAGAAATCAGTTTCTGGCAGTCGTATGCAAACATGTTCGTGAGAATTGAAAGACTTTTGTTTTCTGATGCCGCACGTTCGATAAAATATTCCGCAAGAGTGTATTTGAGATTTATGCGGTGGCTTCCGTTCAAAAAGCCATGCCCGTCCGAAAGTTTATATGCGGTCTCCATATCTTCTTCCGTCGCATCATCGGAAGTCCATATCCAAACCGGGAATGGATTTTGTGAAAAGCAGATGACAAGTCTTTTGTGATCTGTCAAAAGTAATTCATTTTTAAAACCAAGAATTTTTTTCAATACAAAAAAAGTATATTTGTCTGCATCAAGAATTTTAAAATCTCTTTCGTCCGTAAAATTATCCATAACCGAATCACCTCTTTTAAACTACTTTTACAACGATGCATTAATCACAAAATCTGTTTTTAACAAATCAGCATGATAATAAATAAAATATTTTAATCAGTCTATCGACAGCCTGGGATTTTATTCGTGCGGAGGGTTTAATACCCCGCCCCTGATTCAACCAAGGACGGTCTTTCAAAAATCAGTATGACCTAGTTACATCCAGCTGTGTAAAACGCACATCCCTAATTCTTGAATCAATTAAAATCGTGTCGTTAAGCAAATCCTTGATTTTCTGCCTCAAAATTTCTTCATTCTGAGGCTTAAAATCATTTGCAGTCTGTTCCGAAAAAAATCTTCTCAGCATATCGACAATTTCGATACGGCGGTTTGCAATTTCCGTACATGCGGCCTTGTCATCTTTTTTATATCCAAGGCTAAGCCTAACGCTGACAGTCGCAGGATTTTCATCAGCAGTTTTTACATTAATCTGGTCAAGGGATTCGTACCAATCAAAAGACTCAAAATCAACACAGGAATAAACAACAAAATTTTTCCCTTGGTCCACAGCAGTCTGCGCAAATGCAAATGCGGAAATAAAGACACAAAACAAGCCAAGAAAAAATCTTTTCATATTTCCCCCTACGGCAATAAACCAATTTTAACATATTTTTTCATTAGTTCATAAATGTCATTTTTTTTGTCACCTTCCCTTCGTATTCCTACTGCGACAACAATGACTTTGATTTCATTTTCTATGACTTGATAAATTATCCTATAGCGCTGGCCGACAGATCGAATGGAGCGGTAGTCCTGTAGATTTCCCTTCAACGGCTTACCAACTTTCAGAGGTTCCTCTTTTAAAACATCAATTTTTTCCATTATCTGCCGCTGTGATTTGCCGTCAAGCTTGGAAATGAAATCAGCTGCATTTTGGGTGAGTTTTATTGTATACACTTCAATCCAGCCTTGAAAGAATCAAAATCAACCAGTTTATTTTCTTTTACTTGCTTTATTCCTTCGGCAAGGTCTTTTGTAAGCTGCTCGTCCGTCAATATCTCAAGAGTCTCCTGGATGGATTCATATGTGTCCCAACGAATCAAAGCAAACACTTCCTTTCCATGACTTGTAATGGATATCGTGTCATCATAACTCATGGTGTTTTCCAGTGACGTTATTTTCTTCTTCGCATCAGCTATAGTCATTGCAGAAACCATACAAACCTCCTTCTGTTTTCAATGTACAGCATTCTGCTCAAAATATCAACAAAAAAAGAGGCCGCAAGAAACTTACGACCTCCGTATAACGCTCGCAATTAAAGGTGCGATTTCCTTATTTTTTTATTTATCAGTACATTCCGCCCATGTCAGGTGCAGGGGCTGGTGGTGCAGGTGGTTCCGGGATGTCTGTGATTGCACATTCGGTTGTCAAAAGCATTCCTGCGACAGAGGCTGCGTTCTGGAGTGCAGAGCGTGTCACCTTTGCAGGGTCGATGATTCCGGCTTCCATCATGTCAACCCATTCCTGTGTTGCGGCGTTGAATCCGACTCCAGGCTTTTCGTTCTTTGCGCGGTCTGCAATTACTGCTCCGTCAAGTCCTGCGTTGTCGGTAATCTGGCGGATCGGCTCCTCAAGTGCGCGCTTTACAATCTTGAATCCAACCTTTTCGTCTCCAACAAGGTCGGCTGCGTTTTCATCCAGAACCTTTGATGCCTGAATCAATGCAAGTCCACCACCGCATACGATTCCTTCTTCAAGTGCGGCGCGTGTTGCTGCAAGTGTGTCCTCTACGCGGAACTTCTTTTCCTTCATCTCGGTTTCTGTGATTGCACCGATGTTGATTACTGCAACTCCACCGGAAAGTTTTGCAAGGCGTTCCTTGAGCTTTTCCTTGTCGTAGTCGGAAGTTGACTTTTCAATCTGTGCCTTGATTTCTGCGATGCGGCTTTCGATTGCAGACTTTTCGCCTGAACCGTCAACGATCGTGGTGTTGTCCTTGTCAATCTTAACGGACTTTGCGCGTCCAAGATCAGCGATTTCGGTTGTCTCAAGCTTGAGTCCCAGATCCTCGGTGATTACTTTTCCGCCCGTGAGGATTGCGATGTCCTGGAGCATTTCCTTTCTTCTGTCACCGAATCCAGGTGCCTTTACAGCACAGCACTTGAGGGTACCGCGGATTGCGTTGACGACCAAAGTTGCAAGTGCCTCGCCGTCCATGTCCTCGCAGATGATGAGGAGAGGCTTTCCGGTCTGCGCAACCTTTTCAAGAAGCGGAAGGATGTCCTTCATTGTTGAAATCTTCTTGTCGTAAATCAAAACATAAGCGTCGCTGTAGTTGACTTCCATGCGCTCGCGGTCGGTTACGAAATATGATGAAACATAGCCGCGGTCGAACTGCATTCCTTCGACAGTCTTTACGGTCGTGTCCATGTTCTTTGATTCTTCAACGGTAATGACTCCGTCCTTTCCAACCTTCTCGATTGCTTCGGCAAGAATCTTACCGATTTCAGGGTCGTTGTTTGCAGAAATTGTAGCGACGTGTGTGATGTCATCGTTGCCCTTAACTGCGCGTGAGTTCTTCTTGATTTCGGCAACCGCAAGATTAACTGCCTTGTCGATTCCCCTCTTGATTTCGATCGGTGTCATTCCGGCTGAAACTGCCTTCAATCCTTCGCGGACAATTGCATAAGCAAGAACCGTTGCGGTTGTGGTTCCGTCTCCGGCGACATCGTTGGTCTTTGATGCGACTTCCCTTACAAGCTGTGCGCCCATGTTCTCAAACGGATCCTTCAGCTCAATCTCTTTGGCAACAGAAACACCGTCCTTGGTGATTGTCGGAGCACCGTACTTTTTGTCCAACATGACAAGACGGCCGCATGGTCCAAGAGTTACCTTGACTGCCTGTGCAATCTGCTCGACACCAGAAAGCATCTTTTTGCGTGCTTCCTCATTGTAAATCAACTGTTTAGCCATTTTTTTAGCTCCTTATAAAAACCGTTTTGCCGGTATATTTTTTCCTTTACAAAATAAGATAATAAAATCAAAGCGAATCGGCAAATTTTTTTTTGATAAATCTTCCGTTTTCACCCAGATTATTCAGAGTTTCCTTTACTGCTGCGAGCCGTCAACAATCTGCCCGCCCTCGACAAGGATGCTCCTTCCGATAGACTCGTACCTGTTGCCGAAAATGTCCGTCACGGTGAAAAAACAGACGTAAAATCCATCAGGTAAAGCCGATTTTTCCACTACCGACGACGAAGTGTAGACTGTCGAACCGTAAGGTGTCATGGATTCGACCAAATCAACACCGAACTGGGCCGGGAACACAAATTCAACAAGGTCTCCGTCCTCCAGATTCCTCTTTTCCCTGCCGATTGCATCCAGTGAACACTTCGGATAGACCCCTTCGATTTTGAAACTGTCGTCCACAATGTTGTGATGAATCAAAAGGCCTGCATAAAATCCGTTATACACTACAAGCGTGTAGTAAAGTTCGTGACTGTCATCTGACTCCACACATTCCGCCCAGACCGGATGACCGTCAAAGGAAAGAGCCTCGCCTGTGAACGTGGAGCCGTACATGTTTTCGGAATCATCAAAATCCACGTCGCAGAGACTTTCCATGCGGATTACGGCCCCTGTTTTTTCTTCCATATATAGTGCACGGAAATCAACCGACGAAACAGACTCCGGGCCGGACACAATCTTTATTGAAAAATCCCCGCCATCGGAAGCATTTTCCGAAAAACTCACGGGGTGCATGGAACTCTTTTCCGCAAAAAAATGTCTCAGGCATGGAACTTTTCCGCTCTCAGTCTGTCTCAAGGACCGAACCCACGACGGGGCTGTCCAGGAATCAAGCGCGGCATCAAGATATGAAAGATAGGGCCCGCACCCAAAGATTTCGGAATATGAATCAAGTTCCTCTTTCACCACTGATTTCGGATTCTTGATGACAGGTTTCGGATACCAGAACGAAAGGCCCGATGCACCGGGAAGTTCATCTCCATGACTTTCGTAGACGATTGAATCATAGACGGCATCCAGAAGCGAAGTTGATGAATCACCTATGTAATCCGATGCCAGAATCGAAAAGTCGGCAAGGTCAATCATGTTTGTGTGTGCAGAATCGGAATGGCGACCGAATTCCCACGCCCTGGAAAAAGCCTTTGACATGGCGGAAAAAGCCTCAATCGATGTGGCGGCCAAATCCATTCGGTCAGCGGCACGTGTGAATGACGAAAACACCTCCCCCATTTTCACAAGGTCAACTAGAGCCATGCTGTGACGTGAAAGTTCCTCGCCGCCAGAAAGTTTTTCAACATAGCGGTCAAGCATGGACATTCCCAAATCCATTGCCGAGGCCGAAGTGTTCGAGCTTAAAAATTCCGCCATGGAACTGTAGTCAAAGGCATCAGGCGGCAAAACATCCTGGGAGCCAAGCATATAGCGCGCGTATGGTGCAAGTGCGTAGCCAGTCTCAACGTTTGACGAAAGTCCGGTGTCAAAAACAACAAGGTCCAAATCAAGTCCCGCATCGGAAAGTGAAGAGGAAAGCTCCTTTACGGTCAGCCGGTCGCCTGAAAATCCGTCGTGGCAGATTGCGTTTGAGACGGAAGACGGAAGCCCCCTGATTACAAGCGCGGTCCTGTCTCCTGCATAAGATTTTTTAGCCCACTGTATAAAGGAAGAAAGTGACTCGGCCATGGTACCGAAAGACTTTTTTTCCATGACGGATGAGGCAGTTCCCCTGTTCAGCCTGTAGCGGACAAAATTTCCCCTTGAGTTCCTTGTCTGGACCAGAAAACGCAGCCTTGTCGATGTCACCTTGGACGCAACCGCACGGAACATGGCATAGTCGCTGTGTCCGCCCGACAAATCAAGTCCCGCGTCAAAAAAAAGCACGGTCCATGTATTTCCTTTCACATCGGAGCGCGAATGGATTTTCGAGTAGATTTCATCACCGTAGAAGTCAGTGGAATCATCATAAAGCTCCTCGAAGGATGCCTCGTCAAGTGTCTGGGCACAACATACCCCGACAAACAAAAAAGCCAGAAAAAATATATCTATCAGTTTAAGAATTTTACGTCCGCAAGTCATAGGGCAAGATTCTAACAAATTTTCGGATAGATAACAACCACATTGAAAAAAGTTAAAAAATCCTATAAAGTAGACGGACTATGGATTTGATAAAGAAACTCGAAGACCTTTCGGCACGATTTGAAAAGGTGCAGGAACTGATTGGCGACCCGGATTTGGTCAAGGACCAGAACAAGTACAAGGAAATAATGCGCGAACATCGGTATCTCACGGAGCTGATGGAACTCTACGGCGAATACAAGAAAGTCCTTTCCGGGATTGAAGAGGCCACCGTGCTGATTACGGAAGAAGAGGACCACGACATGAAGGAGATGGCCCGCGAGGAACTCAGGGAGCTGGAAGAAAAAAAACCGAAGCTGGAGGAAGACATCAAGCTCAAGCTGATTCCACCGGATCCGCTCGATGAGAAGAACATAATCCTTGAAATAAGGAGCGCAGCCGGAGGAGATGAGGCATCCCTTTTTGTCCGCGACCTTTGGGAAATGTACATACATCTTGCAGAGCGCAAGGGCTGGAAAACCGAAACCATGGAAGCCCAGGAAACCGAGGTCGGAGGATTCAACAAGATTGTCACGTCAATCAGCGGAAATTTTGTCTATGGAACACTCAGATGGGAGTCAGGCGTCCACCGTGTACAGCGCGTTCCTCAGACGGAATCCCAGGGAAGATTGCAGACATCTACTGCAACCGTTGCCGTTCTTCCTGAAGCCGAAGAAACCGAAATCAACATAAAGCCCGAAGATGTGCGTGTCGATGTCATGCGTGCAGGAGGACCGGGCGGACAGTGCGTAAACACTACCGACTCAGCAGTGCGCCTTACACACATACCTACGGGAATCGTGGTAATCCAGCAGGATGAAAAGTCACAGATCAAAAACAAGGCAAAGGCATGGACTGTCCTTCGTGCGCGTCTTTTTGATTTGGAGCAGAGCAAAAAAGATGCCGAGCGTTCAGCAACAAGAAAGAGCATGGTCGGAAACGGCGACAGAAGTGAAAAAATCCGCACATACAATTTTCCGCAGGACAGAATCACCGACCACAGAATCAACCTGAGCCTCCACAATCTTCCGTCGTTCATGATGGGAAACATGGATGAAATGCTCGACGCCCTCAATGTCTACGCAAAGGAAGAGCAGCTTAAGGACGCATCCGAGCTGGATTCATAATGACTGTAGCCGAGGCAAAGAGGCTGGGACGAAAAAAACTTGAACAAAAAAGCCCCAGTCCAGCACTTGACACCGACTGTTTTTTGCAGGACATTCTCGCTTGGGACAAGACAAAGCTCCTTTTTGACGCAGAGCAAAATCTTTCGACCGAAATGGAAAAAGACTTTCTTTCCCGACTTGAAAAACGGCTCACAGGTCTTCCGGTCGCATACATAAACGGACACAAGGAATTTTATGGAAGGGATTTTCTTGTCACACCCGACGTTCTGATTCCGAAACCCGACACCGAAATCCTTGTCGAAAAATCAATAATGATTGTCGGCGAAAAATACAAATCCACACGAAAGCCTGTGACGGTCTGCGACATGTGTACCGGAAGCGGATGCATCGGTCTTTCGATTCTTGCCTCCTGTCTTGACGAAAAAATCACACCCGAACAGCACCTTCCGATTTTGACACTTGCCGACATAAGCGAAGCCGCACTGGATGTCGCTAAAAAAAACTATACCCATCTGGATTTGAAAAAACTTGCAGCGTCCGTACATTTTTCAAGAAGCAATCTTTTTGAAAACGTCGGCGGAAAATTCGATTTGATTGTCGCGAACCCGCCCTACATTCCGTCGAACGAAGCCATGGAACTTTTGCGCGATGGACGAAGCGAACCGATTCTTGCACTGGACGGAGACGTGAACCTTGACGGAAGCCCCACCCATGCAGAAGACGGACTCGGCATAATCAGAAACCTTATTCCACAGGCAAAAAAAAGGCTCGGCGAAAACGGAGTGCTGATTATGGAAACCGGAGAATACAACGCGGACGAAACCGAAAACCTCATGTGCCTTGCAGGATTCACCGACACCGAAATCTTTTTGGATTTGGAAGGCCAGAAAAGGGTCGTCATGGGAAGGGTTCCGAGATGATTTACTAGCTCTCCAAATCCCGTATCATCAAAAAAATCGGAGAGCCTTATGTGGCGGACGGTGCCGGTAGAAAAATCATTGTCGTTGATTTAACATGATTAAGACCTACTGAAAACTTTTTCAAAATTCAACAAAGTTTTCACTATACTGAAAACTTTTACGAAAATTTAAAAAGTTTTCACTATCTTATCTTCGTAGAAACTTATCCCTAGATTTTACAGGGGATTTTTGCAACCTTACGCACTTTTCCCCTGTACGCCGACATTACCGAAAAGGGGCGCACAATAAAAATCCGCCCCGCGTATGACTGGTGCTGCGGAGTATAGAAAGTCTTCCCACTGACGGCATCCGTTTTTGTTCCGGCATATCGGTGCTGACAAGATTAATAATGAAGCTGGAAACTGCACCTCACTTAGCCCCTGTGAATTTTTCACCGAATTTTATGTAAATTTTCACTGTTTTTTGTG
>CACZPR010000010.1 GCA_902783155.1 uncultured Spirochaetaceae bacterium | reverse complement strand
TAGAAAAATAATAGAAATCATCACGGTCATAAAATATTTTTCCATAATCTTCAAACCAACCAGAATCAACTACAGGTCGATGTGTCAGAATAAGAGTGCGATTATAATTCATGCGCTTAACAACTTCCAAAGTTGAAAGTGTTTTTCCAAACCTCATTTTTGCATTCCAGAGCATCTGATGACTTCCACCAGATTTTTTGAATTGCTTTATCGTCTTTTCGATAGCTTCCGCCTGTTCTGGTCTGAAAATTACAGGATTCCTATCAGTAGTTATTTCACTGGCATTAAGAGAGGTTCTTCCTTCTTTCGCAGCTGCAATTGCTTTCTTTACAGTTTCAAGATCTGTGTAAAACCATTCATTTGCTTTATGTTCTGTATCAAAAATTTTTCTTTTAATACCAGAGCGTACAAGAATATCGTGAATATCATGATCTTGAAAAACTATAAGATTTTTTCCTTTCATATAAGCAGTTGCTTCGGTGTATAGAAGTTCAAAAGTAACTCCGGCTGTTTGTGTCTGGTGGCGAATTCTATCTTTGGCAGCAGCATTTAATTCTTTGCAGTTTGGCTCAAAAGCAAAATAAGCCATTCCTGCATTACAGGAGGCTTCGCCAATTTTAAGAATTCCTTCATGGGCTGTATCGTTAATGCGATAAACATAAATCAGTTTTTGCTCAAATGCCTGATTAAAAATCTGTGCCATTATTTTTCACCTCCCATTACCATATCAACAAAGCGAATATTTCGATGAGTTTCCCAATCTTTTATTAAACAATAAATTCCATTGTGTTTTGTATTGTCATTTTTCAGACATCCAACACACGATTTTGAAATAACTCTTCGCTCAAACAAATCTTCATCTATAATTTCCTTTGTACAACATGAATTCGGCACAACGAATTTCAATCCGTCCATCTGCCAGATATTCCAAGCAATAACTTTTGCAAAACCGACTAAATCTTGTGTTTCAAGCTTTTCATTAAACTTTGCTTCGTAATGTTCCGCAATCGTAAACAACAAGTTTTCTCTTGCAATGAGTACGTTATCCCCTTGCCAGTCAAAGCCGTAAGAACTTTGTACAGCAACAGTTGCCCATTTTAGCCAATCTTCGCGTTCCTCCGTATTTTCAGCGACAACACGAAGTTTTCTATCCAAGATTCCAATTCTGTCCGCAACTTCGATATATTCACCAGTAACAGTGTCATAACGACTTGCAAGATAAGGGGCTTCACCGCAAGTAATTTCCAGCCGGTTTGAATTGACATAATCCTGCCATGTTTTGCCTTTTTCGTCTGAAAATTGAATTTTTTCTTTTATTGCTTCCCATGAACGTTCTTTTTCTACATTAAAAACATCTTTTCGCCCAAACCAAACTTCATCAACCAAATTATTTTGAAGATTACATACCCAGCTTGGTGTAAAGACTTCTGCCTTTTGGCGTATTCGTTGTTGTTGCTCTGCCTTGCTCTTAGCCACCCTCGGTCGGATAATGCTTCCGTTATCCCCTGTTATCAAGTCAATTTTTATCTGTTGGTCAGCATTATATTTTTCTCCATACTTTCTATAATTATCTGTTGCCCAAAGTATGTTCTTGCCCGTTGTTTTGTCCTTCAAAAGAATCTCAAGCAAGTCTGCATCTATTTTGAGAATTTCATTTTCTTTGATGTCTATATTCAGTTCTGTACTCATACTCTGCCTAATTATACAACAAACCTTTCTTTTTTAGGGTAGTTTTTCGCCAAAATGGCCATTTATTAGGGTAGAAACCTATATTTCTTCCCTAATATTTTCGTTTTCTTGGGTAGTTTTCCAGTTTCTACCCTAGTTTCTTGGGTATTTCCTTCACCTCACCCTTCCCCAAACGAAACCACATCCCCGACATCACATTCGAGCGCAATGCAAATCTTTTTAAGGCTGTCCATTGAAATGAATTTACCCTTGCCGAGTTTTGCGACAATGTTTGTTGTGATGCCCGCCAATGGAATCAAATCGGTTTTATTTTTGATTCCCCTACTTTTCATCCTTTCCCACAATTTTGAATAATCTACATCCATAGCTATTTATTCTCCCTGTCAGTTTACGCTTTCAGTTCCTTTTCGCAAGATATCCAGATATTCAGTGTACGAGAACAAACTTGCTTTTCCTGATTTTGTTGAAGGATTCAGGATTTTTAAGTTACATAATATCTCTATGTTTTTTGCGGTCGTGTTGTAGGAAAGGTTTAGGTCGCGGGCGGTTTTTGTTGTATCAATAATTGCCTTTGCTTCAACATACTCAAAAAGTTTTAGTGCATTTTCTCTTGTCCTAAGAGGAATGTTTTCTAATAAAGCAAGGTTTTTCTTATGAAGCAACTCAAGGGAATTTATTGATTCAATGGCATCATTTGCCGTTTCCAAAATCATCTGCAAAAAGAATTGCACCCACTGCTCGAAATTTCCTTTCCGTCTGACTTCGCTAAGCCTGTCATAGTACTCAATTCTGTTTATCTTCAAAAAACAGGAAATGTACAAAACCGGTTTTGAGATTATTTTTTTTTGAATTAAAAACAGCGTAATCAAAAGCCGCCCGATTCTTCCGTTGCCATCCAAAAAAGGATGGATTGTTTCAAACTGGTAATGTATGAGCGCAGCCTGAATAAGCGGATCAAGCATATCATTTGAATTCATATATTTTTCTAAGCTGTCCAAAGAAAGGTTCATGTCTTCCACATTCGGTGAGATATAGCGTGCATTTTTTAGTGTGCTCCCATGGCCACCAATCCAGTTCTGGGTCGTGCGGAATTCTCCGGGAGTCTTGTCATTGCCACGGGCATTTTTTATTAGGATAGCATGAGTTTCTTTTAAAAGCCGCATGCACAAGGGAAGTTCATCCAAGCGTTTTATGGCGTAATCCGTTGCAGCAATATAATTGATTACATCTCCAACATCAAGATTTGCATTTTCCTTTATATTCGGGTCAAGAACATCATCAAGGCTGCATTGGGTTCCTTCTATTTGTGATGAAACAAGTGCCTCTTTCCTGATATACATCGAAAGAAAGAGATTTAAGTTTGGGATTTTATCAGAAATGGCATCCAAAAAAGCAACTTTCCTGTTAGCCTCTATGAGCAATGAAAGAAACTGCGGCGTAAGCTCTATTGGCGGGTCTGGAGGAAGGGGGGTAGGCCTAAAAGAAAAATATGCAAGTTCCCCAGATAAATTTTGGACAAGAACCCCAGAGCGACTTTTTTTTTCAATTTCTTCTTCCAAACCCTTCAAAATCTTCTCCATTTTTTGATTTATTGAAAATTCTAGTGCAATTTTATTATAGAATTTTCAAGAAATCAAGGTTTTTTGAAAAATCGCAAGGCGTTTCAGTGTCCGATTTTCAAAATTCTATATCCGAGTGCCACAGACGGTCTCCGCTCAAATCGCCATCCCAAAATTCCTCCCCAACGCCGCCGCCAAGGTTTCGGACTTTCACACTTAACATCTGCCGTTATCCATGTTATCATATTTGTATATTCGGTCTTAGTTGAATGCCATTAAGGAGTGCACCCTATGAAGAATATATACAGGAAACATAATATCTACTTGATTGTCTATACATCCATTGTTCTTTTGTGGCTTGTATCCGTTCTGTTCAAGGCTTATCGTGCGGAGGGCGACCAGATTCTCGTTCATGACGGCGATTATTATGATATCTGCGACGGCTGGTATGATGACGAGGGCAATGTCTACAATATCGAAAACATCGTTTTTACCAAGGCCGATGTATCAAAGGAAAAAATCATTCATTACAGAATACCAGAGGACTGCAAACTCAACGGCGGCGAGGCAATTTGTTTTTTCGCCAGAGGAATGGATTTCCGCGTTTATGCAACGGCTCCCAAAGACAGTCCTTATTATGGTTCGGATGAATTTGGTTCGAGAACCATTTATGAGTTTAAACAGAATTCCGCCAAGCTTTCCGGAAAAGATATCGGGCTGACAGTTCAGGTTGTTCCAATCAGCATTACGGACAGGTACAATGAAATATCGATTTCGATTGTGCCCACTGAGTACTCTGCGTTTATTTTGGAAATGCGCATAGAAAAATCTTCCGATTATATTTTAAGTACAATCAGAGCCAGAATGCCGATGTTTATCTGGAGCATCTTTATTATATTCTTCGGAATTGCGACAATAGTGTATACATTTTTTGCGGTCGGAAAAAAGCGTGAAGATAAGACGGCATTTTTTGCATGGGGCTGCCATTCGATAATTCTAGGACTGCTTCTGACGATAGAGTCCCAGGTAATACAGATACTTATCGGAAGACCGGAATTTCTCAGCTCATTAAAATACGCAATGGCCTTGCTTATATGTTTTCCTTCGGCAGTTCTTTGCGATGCCATCACCAAATATCCGCACAAGCGTTTTTCTCATATCATAGGCATAGTGGTTGCAGTATTATTTTTAATTGAATCGGCGGGGGCATTTTTCTTCAACGTCTCTTTGTATAGATTGTTCCTAATCTCTGCAATCCTCATGCTGTTCAATATGATTATTTCCTTCTATTTTGTAATCAAGGAAATAAAGCACAAAGAGCTGCTAAAGAAAAGCCGGATTTCAATAATCGTCAATACGGCATCAATAATCAGCATTTTTGTTTTTGCATTCGATTTGGGAACTTATGCCATGGCCTCAAGACACATGACCGACTGGGGAAGAATCGCCCGGGTGTATCATGTGATTTTTCTGTTCATAATCCTCACATATTTCCTCAGATTATCCATCATCCAAAATCAACAGGCCATGCTTGCTGAAAAATACAAGATTGAATCCAGAACGGATGCGCTTACGGGTCTTTTAAACAAAGGCGCATACATAGAAAAAGAAGATGAACTGACGGCAAGGCTCGATAAAGTAAGAGAAAAAGGTGAAAAAGAATTTTCGTTTGCAATAATGGCCTTGGACCTTAATTACCTGAAAAAAGTCAACGACACTTTTGGCCATGAAGAAGGAGACCGTCTTATTCAAAGCGCCTCGAAAATACTCAGAGATGCAGTTGGAGAACAAGGCGAAGCATACAGAACCGGCGGCGACGAATTTCTTGCAATCATCTACGGCGATAATCCGGAAACAGCATATCAGACCGTCGTAAAAAAACTTAACGACAGAATAGCAGAATATAACGATTCGGAAAACAAGGAGATTCCATTAAGTCTTGCCTACGGACACGCCCTTTGCACTTCAAGCCAAAACTACTCCATCCACGATTCGGAAAGAATAGCGGACAAGGAAATGTACGAATGCAAACGACAGATGAAAGCGGAGAGGTGAACGGAAGATTAAAAAGCACTGCCTAAATAAATTTGGAGTGTTTAGGCACTGTGCTGATATTGACTATTTCAATATTATCTCCCTCAAATCATTTGTCTGTAAAAAATTCCACGGCAGGAATCGCCTCGATTATCATTCCGCCATAAGAAATTTTGTCTTTCTGATTGAATGTTACGATAAGAGGTTTTACGCCCTCAAATTTTTTGCAAGTCTCTACAAGTCCCCGAACTTCACGCTCACGGTTTTCATTCGTAAGCTCATAGCAAACCTGCACGGCATTTTCCGGCACAACATCACTCCCATAAAGGAAATCACATTCGAAAGCAGCTTCAGAATAATACCAGATATTTTTTGTGCGACGACGAAGCTCTACAAAGACAGCGTTTTCCAACATCCGCCCCATATCCTTATTTGCAGAAAGCGTCACATTACGAATCATTCCAGTGTCTATGCAGTAAACCTTTTTCGGATTCACAGACTGAGCCTTTGCCGAATAGTTGAATTTAGGAACAAAGAAAAACAGATAGCACTGTTCAAGAAAAGAAAGGTATTCAAGAATGGTCGCTGTTGTCTTTAAGCCCAGCTGAGCAGAAAGTTTAGAGCCCGTAACAAGATTTCCGCAGTTTGAGGCAAGATATATTGCAAGCATTTTTACGGAACGCACATCCTTTATGCCGTAGCGAACAACAACATCACGCATCAGGATATCTTCAAAAAGTCTTTTTAAGATTTCTGTCCGCTCATAAATCAAAAACTCCGGGAACCCTCCTTTTTCAAGAAATAACTTGAAGCTTTCGGCTGATTTCCTGCATTTCTTCAAAAGACAGAATTCTTCAAAATCAAAAGGAAAAAGCTCATAGTCCAAATGGCGACCGGTAAGGCGAGTTCCAAGCTCAGAACTTAAAAGAGAAGCGTTTGAACCTGTTACAGTAACAAGATTTTTCTTTCTAAGCTGCGAATTAATAAAAATCTCCCATCCCTCTACAATTTGAATCTCATCAAAATAAACGGCATTGGAAGACTTGTTTTCTTTTTGATAACGCTCTATGGCTTCTTCCAGGATTACAAAATCATTTGCAGAAAAACCATAAAGTGCCGGATCGTCAAAGTTAAGATAAAAGGCATTTTTTTTTGATTTGCTAAAATCCTGATTTACAAAAGTGCTTTTTCCGCAACGCCTGATTCCAGTTATAATGCGCACAAATTCTTTAAGAGAGGATGGAATTTTTGCCGAAACGCGCGGAACGGACAACTTTGCGTCTATATTTTCTATTTCTTCTTTCTGCCGTGCGGATGTACTTAAAATAAGCTCCATGTCTATCATAGTCCCTATTATAGTATTTAGCTACAATAAAAACAAGTGTTTAGTAGCAGTAAAAAGATGCATTAAGTATTACTTAACATAAAAGACGTTTCGGAAAGCGGCAATTTCTACATCAAGTTTACACCCACAAGCCTTGCAAACGAGGCGCAAAGTTTTTGTTTGAATGGATAAAAAGTTTTGCTATATGAAAGAAATTTAATGTCACTTCCATATCAAAGTGGAACTACACGGCAACATTCCATCGATCCTGTCACAATTCACACAAGTAATCTTCCACATTTTTGTACTTCACCCCGTTTTCTTCGATGATGGTTTCGCCTTTGTACAGAACACAGCGTTTTGTGATTTTTCCAAATTTCTTTTCTGTTGCAGCAACGAAATCTTCATTAGTAAAATGGCGGTACTATTTTTCAGAACGTTCAGAAGAATGTTTGATTTCATATCACTCGCAGATGTTTGTTCTGGCATCATAAATAAAAGTTTTTTGAGATTTCAGAATTTCAGCTTCTTTTCCTACCCTTACACATTCTGTTTCCTATCATTCCACGAACCTTCAGCTGTAATGCCACGAATCGTGTACCGACATTCTACAAACCTTCAGCCGACATTCCACGAATCGTGTACAGTCATTCCACGCAAATTTTCATATTAGTTTACGAATGTTTTACAAAAGCGAATATTGGCCACGTTCAAAGAGGATTTTCCCATATTTTTTGTTGATTGCAACATAAACTCTTAAATTTGTAAAGTTTTTGTTTGAATGGATAAAAAGTTTTGGCCATGGCAGAAATGTAGTTAACATGTGTGAAATAGAATTCTACAGCGAAGAGTTCTCCGTTAATAAAGATTATCATGAAACTCTAATCACCAACCCCGCCGCAGAGCAATACGCCACCTTGTGGCACGGTATGGTGTTCTCATAAGGTATTGCAGTCGGATTTAATACCC
>CACZPR010000009.1 GCA_902783155.1 uncultured Spirochaetaceae bacterium | reverse complement strand
ATTACATTCTCTAAGATTGATAATCCGCTTTTGGTTGGTGAAAAAATTACTCATGAAACTACAAGCGGACATTCTTCTACAACAAATGAGATTTCTGATTTTGAATATCCTGATGTTCCAAAGTGCAATATCATTGCACGAGCTGCAAAGGAAGTAAACATTACTCGTAAGACAATCCTTAAGATTTTTAGAAGTCTTGATCAGAAGAAGATTGAAGACTTTATGAAAAATCCGGAAGGATTTACTTCTCAGTTTATTGCAGTTTTGCGTGAAGTTGTTGCAAATCATATTGCAAAGAATATTGAGTACACTAAAGCTGACGGAAGCATTAACGATAACAAAGATGTTTTGTTCCCACCAGAAGAAGAACATCCAACAACAGAACTTGTTGATGCAAATCTGGACCGTACAATTTACGACAAGATTCAGGTTGATTCTGATGTAGAGAGAAACTTTGTTGGAACGCTGAATACTTGTGATGCAAATAACGGTGCAGTAATGCTGTACTTTAAGTTCCCTCCAAAATACAAGATAAATCTTCCTCGTATTATCGGAAACTACAACCCGGACTGGGCAATTGTTCGCCGTGATGAACAGGACACTCAAATTGAGATTGTACGTGAGACAAAGGGTACAGAAGATTTGACAAAGCTCTGGCACTCTAACGAAGGTCGAAAGATTGTTTGTGCACAGAAGCATTTTAAGGCTGTCGGTATTGAATACAAGTTTGTTGATGATAAGGACCCTTACTGGTATGTACCGAATAAGGAGAATTATTCTGAGGTATTGTTCGGAGATAAGAATACACTGCTGGAGAAGGCGAAGAAGCAGGTTGGGTATAATTTAAATTCGGATTTCGGTTTATTAAAAGCAGCAGAACCTGAGCCGCCAAAGTATGGGGCGAAGAAGGGATAGAAAATGTTTGGGATAATATCACCCCCAATGACTCTGCGTCGGGGTTGTTGATTTCAAAACAGCTCTGACTTTTATTCCCCCGCCAATTGCAACAGAAAACGCTTTCGGATAAAATAAAATCAAGGAGAAAAAGCCATGACGGAAAAAGAGGCGATATTTGCAAGACACTCGGTCAGACAGTTCAGGGATGTTCCAATCGAGAAAGAAAAAGTTTGCAGGCTGAATGAAATAATTGATGAATGCAATTCAAAAAGCGGATTGAATTTTCAGTTGATTATAAATGACTCAGAATGTTTCGATACCTTTCTTGCGCACTATGGAAAATTTTCAAATGCAAAAAATTATATTGCGCTTGTCGGAAAAAAATCCACGGAAAATCTCGACGAACTCTGCGGATACTACGGACAGAAAATAGTCCTTGCCGCCCAGATGCTTGGACTGAACACATGCTGGGTTGCCGGAACCTATGGAAAAGGAAAATGCAAGGCCGATATTTTAAGCGGTGAAAAAATTGTCTGCGTGATTGCCGTCGGCTATGGCGAAAATCAGGGTAGGGAACGAAAATCAAGGCCGCTTGAAAAACTGTGCAATGTTGACGAGCAGAACATGCCGGCCTGGTTCAAGGATGGAATGGAAGCCGCAATGAAAGCCCCGACCGCATTGAACCAGCAGAAATTTTACATCACTCTTGACGGGGAAAATGTAACGTTCCGTGCAAAACATGTCCCGCTCGCAAAACTTGATTTGGGAATCGTCAAATACAATTTTGAAGTCGGCTCAGGAAAATCAGTGCGATAAATTCTACGGTTGAAGCGGCGACTGAATAAAAGTGCATTTAACAATTATACGCTTAATTTGTTAAATCTACTTAACAAATTGTATGAAAAATTGTAAACGATGGTTATGAATTTATTGCAAATTAAATCTTTCCGTATTTTTCCAAACATTCCCACGCTTGGTCCAGTGAGCTGACTTCAACATAGACCGGTTTTTCCTGATGGCAGATTGTTTTTTCGCCGGGGAGTTTTCGGTTCAGATAGATTACGTTCATTCCAAATTTTACGGCAGGCTCGATGTCGTGTACGAGACTGTCTCCGATGTACCATGAACTTTCTTTTTCTGCTTCGGCTCTTTCTAATGCAATTTCAAAAATGCGAAGGTCGGGCTTGCTTACTCCGACTTCACCTGAAATTATTATCGGATCAAAATACTCCGTGAGTTTTTCTCTGTTGAGTTTCCACCGCTGGTTGGAAGTGTCACCGTTTGAAATGAGTCCCGTTTTGATTTTATGCTGCCTAAGATTTTCCAGAATGCCGCGTGCATCGGGGAAAAGGCCGACTCCTTTTTCATAGTTTGACCAGTACAGCTTAAAGCGTTTTTCCACTTCGTTTTCATCAAGGACGACACCGTTCAGCTCGAACATTTTTTTACGCGCAGGTGCCTCTGTTCGTCAAAAGTGTGAAGCCCTGCAGAGTATTCGTCAAAAATCTTTTGCGCCACATCTTTCCATGTTGAGCGGAATTCTTCGTAATCCATCTTCAATTCATTTTTGTAATTTTCGAACACGGCTTTAATTCCAAGGTCTTCGCCGACTTCGAAATTCATCAGCGTTCTGTCCAAATCAAAAAATACAGTCATCCTTCGCTCCCTGTAAAAGTTTTAGCAAAACAACGCGCCGTCAAGATTTTCGGTTTTCAAGTCGCAATAGTATCTTCCTTTGGTTGCGGAAAATTTCAATACGCAATAATCCGGATCCGTTACGCCGTTTTTGTAAAACATTTTGTCGCCCGGCCTCCAGATTTCCGATTTGATTTTCTGGTCGCTTATGACTTCCATTTTTCCGATGAGCATCAATCCCTCATATTTGATAAGACCCTTGTGATAAAAATATATGCTTGCTTTTGGATTTTCCTGATACTGTTTTACGCGCATCGATGAAGTGTTGGTCGAAAAATAAAATTCCTTGATTCCGATATGTTTCCTTGGTTTCAGCATCGCCTTTACGTTCGGAAAATTTTCGCTGTCGATTGAACATATAAAGCTTACTTTTCGCCTGCCGATAAATTTTTCCAGTTTATTAAAATCCATATTGCTCTATCCTTTCATGTCGTCTTTTATCTACTGGATATTATTGAGGATTTCTGGAAATTTTTCAATACAGTTTTTTGAAAGGCGAAAAAGAATAATAGGTGAAAAAAGATTTGTTTTGTGATATATTTTTTTCATCCCAAAATATTCGAGGAGCCATGTATGCCATCATTGTCAGACAGGACAGCTAATTTTACGGATTCGGTCATCAGGAGAATGACACGCATTTCAAATCAGTACGGAGCCGTCAATCTTTCGCAGGGCTTTCCTGATTTTGAGCCGCCTGAGGAAATTCTCAAAAGACTTGCGGAAGTGACAAGGGAAGATTTCCATCAATATTCAACGACCTGGGGCGCGCAGAATTTTCGTGAGGCTCTTGCCGCAAAAATAAATCATTTTTCGGGAGTTACTGTAAATCCAGATGAAGAGCTTGTCGTGACATGCGGTTCAACCGAGGCGATGATGGCGGCAATGATGAGCGTGACAAATCCCGGCGACAAGGTGATTGTATTTTCTCCGTTCTATGAAAATTATGGTGCCGACACGATTTTGAGCGGTGCGGAGCCGATTTATGTTCCGCTTGTTCCTCCAGATTTTTCTTTTGACGCTGATGTTCTTGAAGATGCGTTCAGAAAAAATCCAAAGGCAATCATCGTGTGCAATCCGTCAAATCCATGCGGAAAAGTTTTTACGCGCGAAGAGCTTACGGCGATTTCCGATCTTGCAAAAAAATATGATGCCTTCGTAATCACAGATGAAGTTTACGAGCATATTCTTTACAAGCCGAACGTCCACACTTACATGGCTTCTCTTCCCAGAATGAAAGACAGGACAATCACTTGCAACTCGCTTTCAAAAACTTATTCAATCACCGGATGGCGGCTCGGATATACTCAGGCGAATCCAGAAATCACGGAGCGGATAAAAAAGGTCCATGATTTTCTTACGGTCGGAGCGGCTGCACCACTTCAGGAAGCGGCGGTCACGGGATTGAAATTCGGCGATGAGTATTATCAGGCCTTGCAGGAAAAATATACTCACAAGCGCAACTTGTTCCTTCAAGGATTGGATTCGATCGGCATAAAACATACGGTACCGGAAGGAGCCTATTATGTCCTGATTGACATTTCGGAATTTGCTTATGAATCCGATTTGGAATTTGCGGAAGTCCTTGCGCGTGATGTCGGCGTTGGTTCTGTTCCAGGTTCAAGTTTTTTCAGGGAGCCGGAAAACCGTTATGTCCGCTTGCATTTTGCAAAGAAAGATGAAACCCTGAATGAAGCCTTGAACCGTCTTTCCGATATCAGGCGGAAGTTGAAAGCGTAATTATGCAAGCTCAAAAAGCGGATTGTTTTTAAACGGTTTCCAATAATTCATTGAATCATTTTTCTGAAATTTCATATACGGTACCGTTTCTTAAAACAGCGCGTGTGCCTCCCGTAAAGTTTGACAGCATCAGGATGATTGAACCGTCTTTTGCGAATCCTCTGAGATATGCCATGGTGTAATCCGTGATGACGTGTTTTTCTCCGTTTATAAAAATTACATTGTCAAAATCTGAATATGCGATTGTTTCGTCGTTGCATATGATGTTTATGAGGGACGTGTCAGATGAAAAAGGTAATGTACGTTCGCTTCCGTCGTTGTTGATGCAATGGATGACGCGTGACGTGACTGTCTTGATGTACTGTTCATCGTCTACATATAGCGGCGGCGTGAGTCCGTCCATGTTGTGATACTCAGGGGGATCGAATGATTCAATTTCCCAGTCGATGTCCATGTCGAAATTGTCCGTTATACCGACAATACCTTGCGGGCCTTCCTCAAAAGAAATTGTCTCGGCGGTAAAAATGCAGTTGAAATTGTCGTTGATATGCAGATTGTCAACCTCATCAAAAGGACCGAACTTTTTTTTGTTGTAGCTCACGAATTTTTGTTCTGAAGATTTATCGAACTCTGCATGCGAAATTATTTTTCCGTTTTGTATCAGAAGGGCGGTTGAATTTGATTTCGTATCAAAGGAAAAACAAATCATGCCCGATGGAAAACTGTGGGCATTATAGCTGTACGTATCTTCGTCGATGCGGTAGATTTCTTTTTCATTATACATGAGCGTGGTCTTCTCTTTATTCTGAGCGGTATGCTCTGTTTTTGTCCAGAGAATAAGGTCGTCACTCAAAACACATACGCACATGGAATCATAGGGAGCGGAAATTTTTCCGTCGATGCAGAGGTGTGATTTGCATGTTTCAGAATCAGTATACGAGTAGATGAATTTTTTGGCGCTTATTGTGAACGGATTTCCAAAAACATAGCTGTAAGGTCCGGATTTTTTTCCGTCGTTATATACATACCGTGAGGCGCTTTCCTTTTCATACACGCAGAAGCAGATTGAACCGTTTTCCTTGCGCATGACAAAATCAGGTTCCTTGATGAACGGCCCGTAATCTTTTGTCTCCGTATAGATATACCAGTTTCCGTCATTTTCCTGTTTTACAATCGTGTAGTATTGCCCGTCCTTTGACATGCATGATTTTCCGTTTGCCCAAACTGATGCCGCGGTCAATAAAAAGCTGACCAGAATCAACGAAATCTTCTTCATTTGATAAACGTTTCCTTCTATTATATCTTGATTGAATCATATCATTCAATAGAAACAAAATCGAGCCGGTACATGCAGATTTTTTGGAACTTGCTGAAATCTACCTGATCGATAAGCTTGTCAATTATTTCGTTTCGTTTTCCAAGACTCTTATCTGCTGAAACTTTTATTCGTGCGGAGGGTATTAATCAGCGGTCTCCTAATGCCCGATCATGGTATTTGCCCGGTATTCTGCATTGAGCTGGGCAATTTCTTTTTTGCCGTCTATGTACTGCTGATAGTCGATTTCCATACCGCCGCAGGCACAGCACATTGAATATGGAGAAACATTGTTTGTGGAAGCAAATATCGACGGGAAATACAAAGCTGTCGAAAGATTTATAATGCCCCCTAAAATTGATTTTCTAAGGGCAATAGGCCGTAAACTTTTGCGCATGGCTGACGAAGGGCTTTCTGATGAAGAACTGGAAAAGGCTCAAAGAGAACTTGAGGAATACCGGAACAGCATAAAGCTGATGAAAAAAAAATAAAAAATTTTTGATTTTTTTTTCTAAAACCGCTTGACTATTTTTTGCGGGCAGTGTATATTAACATCATCAGTTGAGTGATTCAGACGAACACAAAAACAGCTGATGTTTGAAATGCAATTAAATATGCCAGTGGCCATAGCACGGTGGAAATACCCGTTCCCATACCGAACACGGAAGTCAAGCACCGCAGCGCCGATGATACTTGGTTCGTCCCGGGAAAGTAGGCAGTCGCTGGCTTTTTTATTTTAAATTCTAATTAACAAGTCTCCGATATTTAAAAGTAACTAAAGTTTATCAGCGTGGTTTTCAAGATGGCCCCATCGTGCATTTATGGTGGTGTCAATAGGAAATTTTTTTGTTGTGTGAAGTTTTAAGCTCCGCCTGGAGCTTGAGACCCGAAAAGAGGTTTTGCTCCTCAGTTCCAGCTGGTTCCGTGGATTTTTCCAGGGGTCCATCAATGAAAGGAGATTCTTATGTCAAATGAAATCAAGAGCCGCGGCCCTGAAAAAAGAGTTACAAGGTTTACCGCTGTTATGCTTGTCCTTACCCACATTGTTCCGTCCCCCATATTCATTTTGACGGAGCTAGGCATGGGGGCTGTGACCTTTGATGAGCTGCTATTAACTCTCGCGGACCCTGTCATATATATCATTCCGGTCCTGCAGATTGTTCTGCCCATTCTTATGTTTATGAGTTTCAAGAAGGAGCTGGATGCCTTCGACGGTTCCGAGGAATCGACAAGGAGGGTGAACAGGCACGTAAATCTTTTTGAGAAGGTCTCGATTGTTCTTCCGGTGTTCTTCTCCGCGCTTTCTCCCGCCGTATACATTGCACGCTACAATCAGAGGGGGCTTTCATACGTCGCATTCGGTTCGGAATCCCCATTCCTCTACCAGATGACGCTGATGCTTGGAATCACCTTCGTGTTCTCGCTTTTCACGTACATCATTTATCTCCAGAGCATAGAGAGAAACCTTTCGTGGCTTCCGTACAGGACCGAGTACAAGACGATGAGCCTTGTCAGCAGGACAGTCACAGCCGCAGTGTTCGGGATTTTGGGACTCGTCATGGTCGTGGAGTGCATGTTCTTCATTCCCGCAAACCGCTCGCTCTCCAACTACGAATTCCTGCTCAGGATTCTTCCCTTTGTTGCCGTGGCGATTGCGATGGATGTAATCGACTTTTTCTGCAACATAAACGACGTGAAGCGCAACATGGTCTCGATTTCGGGACTGTCGAACTCGCTCTCAAACCGCGACTACACGGTAGGAAAAATCCCGGTGACCATGAGATGCGAGCTTGGGGACCTTGTGAACGATTTGAACTCATTTTCGGGAAGCACGCACAACATCCTCGTGGGAATCAGGCAGTCGATTGAGACCTCCAACCAGACCGCCGGCATCCTTGCAAAAAGCATGGAAAGCGCGTCAAAAAGCGTCTCGGACATCACAAACGGAATAGAGATAATCGGAAGCTCCATCACGGACCAGGCATCGGGAGTGGAGGAGGCCAATGCTTCAGCGACACATATAATGGAAAGAATCCGTGACCTGAACCATAGCATAGAGGCGCAGGCCGCGAGTGTCAACCAATCTTCCGCAGCCGTTGATGAGATGGTCGCGAACGTTAGAAGCATGACGCAGATTCTTGAAAAGAACATGGGCGCTGTAAACTCCCTTGGACAGGCATCGGACGAAGGAAGACAGAGCGTCCAGAGCGCGGTGACAATGTCGCAGGAAATCATCTCCCAGTCCGCATCCCTTATGGAGGCCAGCTCAATCATCCAGACCATAGCAAGCCAGACCAACCTTCTTGCCATGAACGCGGCAATCGAGTCGGCACATGCGGGCGAGGCGGGAAAGGGATTTGCGGTGGTTGCTGAGGAAATCAGAAAGCTGGCGGAGCAGTCAAGCAAGCAGGGAAAATCAATCAGCGACAGTCTGAAGGCTCTCTCGGCATCCATCGGGCAGGTCTCCGAGCGGACAAAGGAAGTCCAGCAGAAATTTGATGCAATCTACAGCCTTGCCCAGACGGTCAGGACACAGGAGAACGTTGTTGTAAACGCCATGGCCGAACAGTCCGAGGGAAACCAGCAGGTCCTTGATGCCATGAAGCAGATAAGCGACACAACCCTGGTTGTAAAGGACGGCTCCTCCGAGATGATGGTCGGCGGTGAGCAGATTGTGCGCGAGATGGGACTTCTGAACGAATCTACCGCGAAGATTAAGGGCAGGATGCGCGACATTGAGTCCGGGGTTGCTGGAATTCTCAACGCCATGAAGGAAGTCTCGTCAAGTTCCGAAAAAAATCAGGACGACCTGAACAAGCTTGGGGAAATCATAGAAACTTTCAAACTTTAGGAGAAAACAGTCCGATGGTACTTTTCTTTTCTGCGACCGGGAACACTGAGTTTGTTGCGCGAAGATGTGCGGACCTTCTTGGCGACGGGTGTGTCGATTTGCTCCCCAAAATCAAGGAGGGGGATTTCTCGGAGATACATTCGGAAAAGCCGTTCGTAATCTGCACCCCAATCTATGTGTGCGAGATTCCCAGATTTGTGAGGCGATTTCTCAAAAAAATTTCCCTGACAGGAAACAGGAATGCGTATTTCATTTTCACAAGCGGCGGATACGATGGAATAGCGGGCGCGCGGGCCAGTTCCCTTTGCCGCAGGATGAAGCTCAGGTACATGGGTGGAGTCAATATCGTGATGCCCCAGAACTACATAGCCACAAAGCTCTACGACATGCCGACGGAGGACCAGATTAAAAAGACACTGGAGTCCGCAGCTGAAAAAATTCCGCAGACCGCAGAAACAATAAGGTCCGGCGAAAAAATAAAGCACAGGCACATTTTCCTCATAGAATTTTTGGTGATTCTTCCGGTTGCACCCTTCTGGACAAAATTTGTGATGACGGCCAAACGCTTCTACGCCAAGGACTCATGCGGTGGATGCGGAAAATGCACAAGGGTCTGCCCGCTCAACAACATATCGATTTCAAACGGAAAGCCTGTCTGGGGAAAATCATGCACACACTGCATGGCCTGCATAGAGAACTGCCCCAAGGATTCAATCGAGTACGGAAAAATCTCGGAGGGCAAGGTCCGCTACAATTTCAAGAAATACAGGGGCTTTGTCGAGGACAGAACAGGGACCTCGGAAAAGAGATGAAACGCATCAGAACTCTGCTGCCGATTGCCACCATCCTCATGTTTTTTGCCGTGTCATGCTCGTACCAGGCGGATTTCAGTCTGGACGAAATTCTTTCGGAGGCGGGCGGGGTGACTCTCCAGAACCACAACGAGACCGTCGTCATACGGGCATTGGACTAGCCTCGGCAAAGGGCAGCTTCTTTTTGTACTACGGCCTGAACGTCAACCTTGGTCTCCGTCTGAAATGTTGTTAGATTGTAAACTCTGGTGTATAATAGCATAGGCAGTTTTGTTTCCAGATTTTGCCGTGACTGGCGGGGGTTTTTATGAGAAGATTTGGAATACGGCGAGCATTTTTTGTTGCCCTCATTTTGTTGATTTCCATTCCGTCATTCGGTGGCGAGTGGAAAAGCGTTGACAGATTTGATACCGGGGATGGAATCTACGTGCTGAAGACTTTCGAGACCGGAACCGACGGTACATGCACTGTGACGCGAAGGGTCAACCGGCTCATCGTTGTCAGGGGAAAGGAGGGTCTTTCGGTGGATGTTTCAGGACTTTCGGCGGTGGTCTCGCGCACTTTCAATGACGTGGACACATACCGGGGCTACCTGGAAAACCATCCGCAGACAGATTTTGACGACCGGACCATGGCTGTCGAGGAAAATCTGGACCCGAAATCATTTGACAAAAAATGCTCCCTGCCGGAGCTTGTCGACTCCCTCAACGACGGTTTCAAGATTTTTGAGTCCGACAGTTTTGGCTACAAGTTCTACAAAAAATCCTACGACGAGGAGCTTGGATGCACAGTCGAAATGACATATCTTCTGGAGCTTCTTGTGATGAACCTCTCGGACTACATCGACGGCTCCGCAAAACCACCGGCAGAGGACATCCGATGGACAAGGGTCAGCGATTTCAGACCGGAGGCCGGGACCTACGACATAAGGATGTCAACGTCGGGGATTGATTCGGAGACCGGAATTTCCGCTGACTCCGACATGTTTGGCCGACTTATAATCCGTGGAGTGAACTCATATTCAAGGGTGACAATCGAGATTCTGTCCGGAACCATGGTCATGTATTTCACCCCGGAAAGCTACGGAGAGGCAAAGTCCCTGTACAGGATGGCATACGGAGACGCATACAGATACGACGACGAAAGGCACACAATCTCCGGGGACATTGACGGCGACACACTTTCACAGTTCAGCAGCGCGATGACCTACAAGGATTTCCTTGCGACAGGCGGCTCCCAGATTTACTCGGACGAAAAAGGAAGCTACAAGATTCTGTCAAAGTCGGACAACGGTGCCGCGGGTTCCATGAACTACGACCTTACCATGGTTTTTGAAAAGAGCTCCAGATGACTTTTTATAATGAACATTCTGTCTACCCATTTCAAAATGCCACGATAAGTAGCAAAAAATAGTCAAAATGTCAGCTCCAGTTTCTGTTAATTTGACCGAATCCGCATGAAAATGGAGACAGATTCAGGGAACCGAGCAACACGGAGGTCCCCAAAATCAAGGAGGCTATTATGACATTTGGAGAAAAACTTAGGCAGGCAAGAAAGGACGCAGGTCTCTCACAGGAGGAGCTGGCAGAAAAACTGAACGTCTCCAGACAGGCAATCACAAAATGGGAAACCGACAGGGGGATTCCTGACATCGCGAACCTTATGACAATCTCAAACCTTTTCGGGATTGCGGTGGATGACTTCATATCCGAGGAAAAGACTGCGCAGACGGCAAAGTCCAGGCTCTACGAAAGCGTCACCGAGTATGACATCGACGGAAAAAAGGATTTCGACATCAAGCTTGGAAGCACGAAATCTGTCAGCATAAGGGGCGGCGGGGATGAAAAAATCAGGGTGATACTTTCATCGGACACCCTCCAGAACCTCAGGCAGGATTTCAAGACCAAAATCGACGACATCAAAAACCGGATTGACATTGAGGTGCACCGGGCAAAGACAGTCGGCGATACTGATGCGAAGGAAAATCTTTTCGTGGAGATTGTGCTTCCCAACAAGTACCTTGACCGCACGGAACTGGACGTGTCATGCAGGAAGTTCGCGGTGAACGACCTGGACTGCCAGAATCTTGAGTTTTCCGGAAGATGCGAATGTTGCGACATAGAAAATTTCAGCGGCACCTTCGAGATTGACTGCAACCTGGACATGGAGGTGGGCCTTGGCGCGTTCAAAGGCTCCGTGGAAATCAACCAGATAAGGGCCACATCGAGGGTTCTTGTCGGAAAAAAACAGGATTTCCGCACCATAGTCAAGGGAATGGGAAATTCCGTGGTCTACAGGGAGGACGGCTCCCCCGCCGAAGATTTCTCCAAGCCCGATTCCGAAAACATCATAGAGCTGTGCGGAATGAAAACCGAGCTTGTGATTGAGCGGTAGAAAAAGGCATACCCCTGTTTGATGGCATTGTTCTCAAGCAGGGGCTGTTTTTTTAGAAACGCCAGAGAACACCGATTCGTCCGGAACTTGAAGAACCTCCTATGAATCCCACATTCCACTCCGCCAGAACGGAAAAATGCTCGGTGAAATCATAGCGCACCCCAGAGAGAAAATTCATTCTGAATCCCACTCCAAAACCGTTGTAGCTACCGGAGTTTGAATAGCCATCCCTCCAATATGTTCCATTTGTGATATAAATTGGAACGGAGACCCCCGCCCCCAACTGTAGGCTGAGTTTCTGGAGTCCGGCAGGAGCGGCCCTTGGTGGATAATAGTTCCAGATAAAAACTGCTCCGGGATCAAGCGAGACACCGAACCTTCCCTCCCCACCATGGTAATAGTGATTGGCCCAATAGTGGCCTGCATCTAGCCATGAGTAAAAATTAAGATTCACAGGAACCTGTGCCTCCACGGCAAATCTTTGGCATCCCCAGACCACATCGCCTCCGATTGGCAGCATAAATCCAATTGCCGGTGTCAATTCAAAACCTGTGACATGTGTGTTGACAGATTCGACTCCGCTGTGGTCATCAAAAGTTGTCAAGACTCTCATGTTGCTCCAGCTTCCACCGATGGTCACTTTGCCGTAGGTCGAAAATTTGACATCCGGAACCGCGAAAGCAATTCCCGAAGCAAACACACCGGCCAACAAAAATGCGACCGCAAACTTTTTCATAAAAACCTCCAAAACTCCCAAATGGGTTTGAATGATGGTTCTTAAAGCATAGCATATTATCCGATTATGTCAAATTTCTTTACATCACCCAAAAATGAGTATAAAATTGAAGCGGGAAAAATAATATGATGACAGGAAATTTTCACACGCACACGACAAGATGCAACCATGCTTACGGAACGGAAAGGGAGTACATAGAGGCCGCCATTGAAAAGGGGTTCAAGGTGCTTGGATTTTCGGACCACGTTCCCCAGCCCTTCCCCGATTATGTCTCGTCGGTAAGGATGGCCATGGACGATATTCCGGACTACACTGGAACCCTGCTCAGGCTCAGGGACGAATACAGCGGCAGAATCAAGATACTGATTGGCTACGAGGTCGAGTACACAAAAAAGTATTTCGGCACACTGATAAAAAAGCTGCGCGAATTTCCGCTGGACTATATCATACAGGGCCAGCACTTCAGCCCCGACGAGCCTAATGGATTTTATGCCGGGGAACAGACCGATGACGAGTCAAGGCTTCGTGATTATGTTGATTTGACAGTCGAGGGAATGGGGACAGGACTTTTTTCATATCTCGCGCACCCGGATTTAATCAACTTTACCGGAAGCGAAAAACTTTACATGGAGCAGATGGAAAAGCTCGTCGCCGCGTCAATTGATTTCGATGTTCCGCTTGAAGTGAACATGCTCGGATTTGCGACAGGAAGAAACTATCCGTGCGACAGATTTTTTTCACTCGCATCAAGCATGGGCGCAAAATTCATTGTGGGATGCGACGCACACTCCCCCGACCAGATTCGCCAGATTGAGGATGTCCCGGGATTCAGCGACTTTATCGAGCGAAACAAAATTGTGTTCGACCAGAACCTGAAGACTGTCCTCTAGCCGGGGATTTTTTCTGCGGACCCTATTTTGTGTTGAACGCAATCGCTCCGTCCCAATTTTCCGGAGGATTCTTTATAAACTCCTCGCACCTTGAGACCATGAGCCTGCAGGCCTTGTCGTCGGGGGCTTCGGAAAGCGCGTTTGAAAAATATTCATGCGCAAGATTGAACACACCCTGCTTGTAAAGACCGAACCCCTTTTTATAGCAGTCCCTGTATTTTTCGCTGAACTCATCGGGTCCACGGTCGATTGCGTAGATTGGAACGGCCTTTGCCTTGCCCTTCACCTTCACGTCGTCGAGCGGGCGGTAAACAAATTCATCCGTCCCGATGTCGTCCTTCACAGCCTGGCTTACAAGAATCATGGAGCCGTAGGTTTTTGTAAGACCCTCAAGCCGGGACGCAAGGTTAACGTTGTCGCCGATAACAGAATAGTCGGTCTTGTCGTTGGAACCGATTGAACCAACAATAACGTCTCCGTAGTGTATTCCAATTCCGATATTAAATTTCATTCCGTCGGGCAGAACCAAATCCTCCAGCGGAACGGACGGGAGAGCTTCCCTCATTTCGTAGGCTGCCGCAACCGCACGTCTTGCGTTGTCCTCATAGCTTACGGGAGCACCGAACAGTGCCATGATTGCGTCCCCAATAAATTTGTCAATAGTTCCGCCATGCTTTTTGATTATGGTACACATCGTCGTGAAATATCGGTTCAGGAATGCGACTATGACTTCCGGCTTGTTATGTTCGCTGATGTTCGTGAAACTTCTTATGTCGCTGAACAGAATCGCAACGTCACGTTTTTCTCCCACGCCAACCTTGTCACCTTCCTTGTTGGATGCGACATCCTCAACAAGCTCGTCGATAATCTGCTCTGGAACAAAACGGCTGAACGCTTTTCGTATGTTCTGCTCGAACTTGATTTTTCCCTTCAGCATGATTGCGTTGTGCATTATGTTTCCAAGAAGATTCGCACTGAACCCGAGAAGGTCCAGCTGGTTTTTTGTGAACACGCCCTCGCGCACCGCACATACCGTTCCGAATGTCTCGCCATGTGAATCCACCAGATTGAAACTCTGGTATGCGGAAAGCGGAACATCGGACGTGCGGAAATCTTCGAGGGGCTTGATTGATTCAAGACGCTTCGGTGTTATCTTCAAAACATTTGAGTCAGGGAAAAGCTCCTCAAAATCGGATGTACATATTTTCAAAAAATCGTTTCTCTCATTTTCGGCGATGTTGTCCGCGGAAACATAGAACGCCTCCGCACCGTCATTTTCGTTAAGGAAAAGGGAGACCGCAGGAACCTCGCAGAATTCCGTAACAAGGTTCAAATATTCAACAGCAATTTTTTCTATGGAATCAAGTTTCCCGATAAAATCAAAAACCCTGATTGCAATTGCAGATTTTGACGCATAGTTTTCTTTTGGAACGGGAGGTGTCTTCAAAAGTGACGGAGAAAAAAGCTGCTCCGTTTTTTCAACAAGGTCGTCGGTATCAAAATGGATAAAAAGGTCCGCACCGGAATCCTCCATGAATTCTTTTTCAAATGGAAAACGTGAAGTCGCATATACGGCAAGTGGAATCTTCTGGAGCTTCCCGATATTTTTTATAAGGCGAACAAGGTCCAGGGTGTTGGGGCTTACACATCTTGCGTTGAGCATGATTGCGTCCGGCTGCCTGTTGTATGCGGAGACAACCATCTGAAGACCGTTCACCTCGTAGCATGGCTCGTAGTCCGTCTTTTTATATTTGCCGGTAAAAATTGCCTGAGTCGTTGCCGACGGCTCCAAAATCAAAATCCGTTTTCCCATAATCCGCTCCCAAATTTATTCACCCAAAAGTTTTTTTACAGTTCCAATCAATATGTCGCGCTTGAACTCCGCCTTGCTCACAAAAGCATCCGCCTTTGCAATATTGCTGTCGGCCATCGCCACAACGGGAACCCCCGAGTAGTTTTCCATGCGCCGGATATTGTCAAGGAGAATCTCTCCGTTCATTCGCGGCATGTCGTCATCGCAGAGAACAAGGTCGAACTGCTTCTGCTTGATTTTTTCAATCGCGTCGATTCCGTCCACGGCCTCGTCAACAATGAAATTGTTCGCCATGAGGATGGTCCGCGTAATCTGCCTTGTAGTGTCGGAGTCATCAACAATCAGTATTCTGTTTATGTGCTTCTTTGTCAGTGCCTCGAAACGCTTGACATCATATCCACGGAGAGCACGGAAGCGCCGCATGATTTCGGGAACATGGAGGATAGGAACCATGTCATATTTTTCATCGAAGGCAAGACCCACCAGCGGAACAAAATTCTTGAATGCAGGAGGCATGTTCTTTTTAATCAGCGAAACAAATTTCTGCACCGAGTCAACAATTATTCCAATCCTCTGGGACTGGTAATCGACAATCAGGATGGTGTCCATCACGTTGAGGCTCTTTGTCTTCTGTCCGGGGAAAAGGGACGAAAGCGAGTAGACCGGAATCTCCTCCTCCTCCGCGTCCTCGTCAAAACCGGATTCGCTTTCAATGACGTAGCGGACAATCTTCTGGTTCTGCTTTGTCTCATAGTTCAAAGGACTCTGGCAGATTACGTCAAAAATATATTCGGACGGAATCAGATATTTCTCGTCGTTCGCGGTGACAAAGAATCCCTGGTACTCCTGGTGGTTTTTCAAAAATTCGTCGTCCTGGACAAGCGACATAAAATTCTCGTGGCTCATCATTATCGAGTTCTGGAGTGTCTGGCTGTCGTTTGAAATCAGCTTGTATGCCTCGCGCACCGCACGCATGTCGTTTTCTGCAAGAGATGTCTTGAGTATGGAAATCTGGTTGCTGATTATGTAGGTCCTCGCAATCATCTCCTCGTGCAGGTTCACAATCTTCGCGACCTCGGCGGATGAAATCTTTATAACGCTGTCAACAATTTTTGTGTCGGCATCTTTTTCTTTTTCGGTCTCCCGGCTCTGGACCTTTTTGTCAGGCGACTTGATTCCCGCAAGCCTCTCCGCATCAAAAATCTCACCGACCACGGCCTTGTCGCAGAACATTATGTAGGGACGGACATCAAGCTCCTCAAGCTCCGGCGACTTTATTTCTATTAGATGGCAGATTCTGCAAACCTCGTCCGCGACTTCACCGATGAGTATTTCAATATTAAGCCTGAGAAGAACACGCTCGTCAACTGCCGCAGTGTATACCCCCTCCAGCGCCTTGAGCAGATTGAAGATTGGCATGAAACTGAGCATACGGGAATTGTCCTTCGTCATCCTGATGAAGTTCAAAATCTTTCGCGGGGATGCGGTATTCTTTTTTATCTCCGAGCAAAGACGACGTGTCTCCGCAAGATAGCATCTTATAATTTCGATATCTTGTCCCATACGTCCTCCTTGTTTTTTTTGCGGAAATAAAACACCTTTCCTTCGGACAGTTTTTCAAGCGAGCCCGGAAGAATTGTTTTGTCAAGGCCCGCGACCTCGTTCATCGAAACGAAAAGATATCCGCCGGGGGCAAGACTCTCCGACACAATCTTTTCAAGAACCTTTTTCTTCATCTCCAGGCTGAAATATATGAAGACGTTCCTCACGAAAACAATGTCCTGGTCCTTTGGATAGTCCATGAGCCTCGCAAGGTTTATCCTCTTTTTTTCAACATCGGAACATATTTCACTCGGTATGTGGAAGTTGCCGAACTCGTCCTTGAACTCCTCCAGCAGGCAATGGAATTTTGCACCGTCCACAGTCCTCAGAGCCTTTTTTTTGTAGAATCCGTTTTCGGAAACCGAAAGCATCCTCGTGTTTATGTCGCTCGCAATGCAGTCCGTGCATATCCCCATGGACTTTGCAAGCAGATAGAGCGAATAGATTTCCTCCCCCGACGATGATGCCGCGCTCCATATTTTTATTTTTTTTCCGCACTTCTCAACAAGCTCCGGGAAGACCCTGTTCTGAAGCACCTCGAACTGTGCCTCCTCGCGGAAAAAATATGTCTCGTTCACGGTCGCATAGTCAATCAGATTGCGCATCTCATCTGCGTCCGTTTTTAGGAAATCAAAATATGAGACAGCTTTTTTTTCAGAAGAAATTTCTTCCGAACGTTTCTCCACGTAATTTTTTATTCCGGTCGTGTGGCTGTCCCGTGGAATTATTCCCGTACTTTTTGTGATGAGTTGTATTATCTGTGCAAATTCTACGTCGTTCATATCTTCCTCATCCCGCTGTCTTTACAAAAGATTCCGTATCTCCTGCGCAATCAAATTCCGTCTGCAAATTCTTTTTGCGGCATCAAGCTCTATTGCGGCGGCAGGCATTCCAAAAACCGCGCACGTTGACTTGTCCTCCGCAATTGTGAATCCACCGTTGTCAACAATCTTTAGGCACCCCTCGGCACCGTCGCGTCCCATTCCCGTCAGAAGGACAGCCAGGCATGATTCCCTGTACAATGTCGCCGCGCTCCTGAAAAGTTTGTTCACCGCCGGACGCAGAAAGCGCTCTGGAGGTTCGTCCGAAAGTTTTAAAACAGGAAGCCCCCTGGAATTAACGTAGTCAATCTCCAGATGCCTGTCCGCAGGAGCCATGTACACGTTTCCCGGCTTCGCAACCATGCCGTCCTTCGCAAGATGCATCGGGGTGTTCGGGCAGCAGTTGTTGAACCAGTCAACCATTTTTTCATCCGCACCAATCTCTATGTGCTGGACATAAAGAATTGGGAGCGGGAAATTTTTTCCAAGCCCGGTCAGAACTTCCTGAACAGCTGTAGGTCCACCGGTGGATGCCCCAATGCAGAGAACCTTGTATCCCCCGCCCGACTTGTTTTTGTGGATTGAAACAAAATCATCGGGAAGGTCGGGAATTCTTCCGCCATGCGGCCTTGTCTTCAGGCTGTCCTTTATCTGCTGTATGATTTCGTCCATCGCCTTGGAGCTGTAGTTGCTGAACGACGGCTTTTTAACAAACAAAAATGCGCCGCTGGATTTTGCCTCGTCCATGTCGCCGCTGTCGTCCGAATAAAGGCAGACCGGAATTCCAAATTCACCGGAAATAATTCTTGTCGCGTCGGCACCGGTCATCTCCGGCATGTCGCAGTCGCTCACAACAAGGTCCACCGAATTCTCACGGCAGAAGTCCACCGCCTTGCGTCCGTTTGAAAGGGAGGAGACTATTGAAAAATCACCGTCGCCTTTGAGGGCCTTCTCAAAAATCCCCCTGGCTATAGCAGAGTCATCGACAATGACCGTCCGAATTTTTCCGCTCATATATCCTCACCCGAAAGGTCCCTGAGCATGGCTGTCTCCAGTCTGTCTGCATCGAAAAGCGGAACCATCTTCTGTTTATATTTTACACGGTCCTCGAAAACGTCCTCGATTTCCGGCTCAAAGAATACCTCGATGTTTGAAATGTGGACGCAGAAATGGTCGTCGTCCCGTCTGAAAAGAAGAAAAACATTTTCCGGGATGTCCGATTCCGGCTCGTTGTCCAGCTTCAGGGAGTTGATTACGGTGTACGGATTTCCACGGCAATTCAATACCCCCTCTATGTATGGAGGAACAAAAGGAATGTGGTGGATTTTTGCCCCGTACATGATTTCCTGAATCTGCGTTGACTTGAAGGCATACCTGTGCCTGTCGATTGTGAACACAAGATAGGAGCTTGTGTTTACATCAACATTCTGGGCGTCCTTCTCCTTTGCCTTGGAAAGATTCTGTCTCATGTATATGCCGCCACCCTTCTATTTTTTTTCATCCGATTTCACAGAGTTGTTCAGCTGCTCGCTCATTTCACGGATATGCTCCGCGGATGAAGAGATTGTGTCCGTCGCTACAGTGAAATTTTCAACGCCGGCTGAAATCTGTTTGAGCGCAATCAAAATCTGCTCGGAGGATGTCGTCTGCTGCTGGATTATCTCGGTGATGTCGCTCGCGCTGGATGCTGTTATTTCCGCGGAATCCCTTATGCTCGCAAAACGCTCCGCAAGACCCTTCGCATTCTCGTAGCCCGCATTGATTTTTTCGGTTCCACTTTCGGATGCAAGAATCAGAGAGTCCGACGAGTGCTGGATTTCGTTAATCTTTTCCTTGATTTCCTTTGTTCCGTCAATGATTCCATCCGACAGACGGCGGATTTCATTTGCGACTATGCGGAAACTCTTTCCTGCCTCGCCCGCGCTGGATGCCTCAAGCTCCGCGTTGAAAGCGATAATCTTTGCCTGGTCCGCGACATTGTTGATAAGGGTAACGATGTCCCAGATGCTTTCGATTCTTTCGCTGAGGACCTTCATTCCGTCGATGGTCTGCTGGTTCGCGTCAAAAATTGCATGGAGCTGGGCAACGTTCTGCTCAATGGAAGAGACACCCGTTGCGACATCCGCGGAAGTCTTTTCGGAAACCTTGGACACGTCCCGGATTTTGGATGCAATGCTTTCGGAAAGTGCGTTGGAATCCTCCATGGTGGCGACAATCTCCTTTACCGCCGCGCTCTGGTCCTGCGACGTGGCTGCGTTTTCCTTTGCGGACACAACAAGGTTCTGCGTCTCCTCAAAAAGGTCGGCACCAAGTTTCTGTTCGCCCTCACGCATCTTTTTGATTGTCCTGATGTTCATAATCGAAGCGAAAATGCTGAACGCAATCAGGAGAATCTCGAATGTCAGGATTGTGTTCGAGAGTCTGCCGGAAAAGTCAACCTTCGGTCCCTCAATCACTATGTACCACGGAGCCTTTCCAACCTTGCACACGGCATAGAAACTATTGCCCTTGACCTCGGACTTTTTTTCGCCATTCAGCCAGTCCTTTATGTCGCCCTTGAACCTTGTGTCGTCAATCCATTTGTCGCGCAGAACCTTCGATGCGTCAATGTTCGTCATGTAGGTTCCGTTCTGGTTGATTAAATCCATCCGGGAATTCTTGGAGATGGACATCTTTCTGAGCATCGCAAGAAGCTGGTCCATAAGTATGTCGCTTCCTACAACACCTTTTATGTTGCCGTCCTTGCCCTTAACCGCCTTGGAGATTGTGACAGCCATCGCCGATGTTTCGGAATCAACATAGGGGTCCGAAAAACAAAGCTCGCCATGTGCCTTCACCGCCGAAGTAAACCAGTCGCGCTGGGTCATGTCAACGCTCTCGGGAGGGACATATCCGTTGCTGTGGGCAAAGAATCCACCCTTGGAAACCGGGGTCGCGGTCATATAGTAGAACGACGAGGCGTACTCAAGATTCTTGGCAAAGGTCCGTACCAGTGTGTCAAGAATTTCCTGCGAGTCATCGGTAAGCTCGCCAAAGTTCGCGAAATTCTCCACATTGACGATTACCGGGTCCATCTTCTCCAGGACATTGGAGTTGAGAGTCTCGACCGACCCCTGCAGCTGGGCGTTTATGTAGTAGTCCAGAATCTGCCCGGTTATCATATAGAAAAACGTACAGGCTCCGATTGTGAGAATCAACAGGGGAAAAAGCATTCCCAGAAACAGCCTGCGGGACTTCTTTTTTGTGGACATCTTGTCAAAACCATTCTTCTTAGACATACGGTACTCCAAACAATGTTTCGGGGGATAAAAACTTGAACGGTCCCCCATAAGTCTTTATCGGACTGTTTTTTGCGCCACTTTATTGTTGAAAATTCGGTCAAAACCGGTTTTTTTTGTTTAAAAACAGGGATTTTTCGGGTTTTCTGTTTGTAAAATCATCTATTAAATGCTATGATTTTACCATGCTGCAACGAATTTTGAACCTGCTTTTCTATGCGGGGCTGGACAAGGAATCCTATGAACAGATTCACGATGAGATGATCCGGAGCAACAACAAAAACATACTGGGCTTTTCGGCGATTACCGCGTTCGCGCTCCTGTGCCTGACAGTGTATGCCGTCGCAAGCAGGGGTCCAGTCTACAAAAATGTCCCGACCTATATCGCCACGTGCGTGATTTTTATCGCGATGTTCGTGATCAACAAGACCCTTGGGCCAAAGCATCCGGTGGTCGTAATGTTCAGTGTCTACATCTTCATGATGGCACTCCTTGTGTTCGGAATCTACATGGGCGTCTTCCTTTCCCCAAAGCAGGCGACCGTCTCCTTCATAGCCATAATGATGGTGCTCTCGGGTCTTTTCTATGTCAAGCCAATCGGTTTCATCGGTGTGATACTGACATCGGTCGTGGTCTATCTGATTCTCGCCACAAGACTGCAGGAGGGGCTTGTCCTTACCGCGAACCTTGTCAACTCAATCACATACGGATTTCTGAGCCTAGCAACCGGGACCTACATAATGACAATCAAGGCATCGAAATACCACACGGACAGAATCAACGAATTCCTTTCGCTGACCGACCAGATGACGGGGCTTGGAAACAGACGCAAATTTGAGGCAAAGCTTGACGAACTCAGGACCTATCTGAAACCTGTCACCGTAATCACGATGGACATAAACAATCTCAAGAAGACCAACGACACTCTGGGACACAAGGCAGGCGACGAGCTTATCAAGGGTTCGGTGGAGTGCATACAGGCGACGTTCGGAAAACATGGCGAAAGTTTCAGGACCGGCGGAGACGAGTTTGTGACATTCGCGACCGACATTTCTGCGATTGAGAAGGAGCTGTCGGAGGAGTTCATGGAACAGGTGAAGGACTGGAAGGGAAAGACCGTACACACGCTTTCAATCTCGTTCGGGCTGATTTCATCCACCGCGCACCCGGAGATGAACATAGACGAGCTTGTCACCGAATCAGACCGGCTCATGTACGAGGACAAGGCAAACTATTACAGAACCATGCACCTTGAAAAAAGAAGATAGTTTTTAATCCAAAACAGATAGATTTTTAGGAGGGTTTATCATGTACATTGCAAAAGATTCACGCTACGACAAAATGAAGTACAGACGCTGCGGAAAGACAGGACTTCTTCTTCCTGCGGTCTCTCTTGGATTCTGGCACAACTTCGGCGACACCGGAAACTTTTCGACCATGGAGGAGATGTGCTTCACCGCTTTCGACAACGGAATCACGCACTTCGACCTTGCGAACAACTACGGTCCCAAACCCGGGAGCGCGGAAAAAAATTTTGGACGCATATTCAAGGAAAATTTCCGCCCCTACCGCGATGAGATGATAATCAGCACAAAGGCCGGCTACGGAATGTGGAGCGGACCCTATGGAGACGGCGGCAGCAGAAAATATCTGATTTCCTCGCTGGACCAGAGCCTTTGCCGCATGGGGCTTGACTATGTGGACATCTTCTACCACCACAGGATGGACCCGAACACACCGCTTGAGGAGACAATGGAGGCTCTCGCCCAGATTGCAAGGAGCGGAAAGGCACTCTACATAGGACTCTCGAATTACGACGGACCCACGCTGGACCGTGCGGAAAAAATACTTTCGGAGCTACACGTGCCGTTCATAATCAACCAGAACAGCTACAGCATACTCAACCGCACGATTGAAAACAACGGTCTCAAATCAGAATCAGCAAAACTTGGCAAAGGCGTAATCTGTTTTTCACCGCTCGCGCAGGGACTTCTGACCGACCGCTACCTGAACGGCATCCCGGAAGACAGCCGCGTAAAAACCGACGGAAGATTTTTGACCAGCGAAAAAGTCGAAAGCGTCCGTGAAAAAATCATCCGCCTGAACGGGATTGCGAAAAACCGGAACCAGACCCTCGCGGAAATGGCACTTTCATGGATACTGAAGGACGGGGACATAACATCGGTTCTGGTTGGAGCCTCACGCCCATCGCAGATTCTGGACAACATAAAGGCAATCGAAAACACAACGTTCTCAGCGGAGGAGCTTGCGGCCATCGACAAGGCAATAATGTGAAAAAAGTGGGAGACTTATGGAACCAAAGCAGCGGGCAAAGAACAACCGCACAATCACCCTGACGGAAAACGAGGCGGAATCTTTCAGAAAAAATCTTGTCACCGAGCAGAGCATCACGCAGTCCACGGATATTGTGAACAAAACACTGAACGGCGACCTTCTCAGGATGATTGAATATGTTCCGGACGGATTTGCCGATTTGATTATTATCGACCCGCCATACAATCTTTCCAAAAATTTTAACGGAATGAAATTCTCCTCACGGACGACCGAACGCTACGACGAATACCTTGCGCAATGGTTCCCCCTGGTCTGCAAAAAACTCAAGGCGGACGGAACCCTCTATATGTGCGGCGACTGGAAATGCACGGCATCGCTACAGCGCGCGATTGAAAAGGAACTGACCATACTCAACAGGATTACATGGCAGAGGGAAAAGGGACGCGGCTCAAAGTCGAACTGGAAAAACGGGATGGAGGACATCTGGTTTGCGGTAAAAAATCCCGACGACTATTGCTTCAACATAGACGCGGTGATGGTAAAGCGGAAAGTCATCGCGCCATACAGGGTTGACGGAAAACCGAAGGACTGGGACGAAAGCGAGGATGGAAATTTTCGCCTGACCCATCCGTCAAATTTTTGGGACGACATTTCCATTCCCTTCTGGTCCATGCCCGAAAACACAGACCACCCTACGCAGAAATCCGAAAAGCTTTACGCCAAACTGATTCTGGCATCGTCCGACGAGGGGGACATTGTGTTCGACCCCTTCCTTGGTAGCGGAACCACAAGCGTAGTCGCAAAAAAGCTGAAGCGGAGATACTGCGGCATAGAAATCAACGAGGAATACTGCCTCTGGGCCGAAAAGCGTCTTGCCATGGCGGAGACCGACCCCACAATCCAGGGCTATTCGGACGGAGTTTTCTGGGAGAGAAACACAAAACCCAAAACTTTTCCAAAAGAAATTTGACAAACTCTGAAACAGGGTATATATTGATAATTAGCTTGTAATAAGCTGATAAACTCTCTCCGATGTTCAGGAAACTGAACGATAAGCTCCGGGTGGATGTCATCCATCTGGGGCTTATTTTTTTGCGGAAGACGAATTCACATCACGTTCTCCCTATTTACTCCAGCCCCTTTTTTCTGTAGGCGACAACAAAAAGAACAATGAAAAGCAGGGTGTTCACGCCAATGATTGCAAATCCCTTGCCCCCTATCGCGCCCCATGACATTGCCCCGAACGCATTCATCAGCTGCTGCGTGTATACAAACTGCGCGACCACGGAAATTTTTTCATTGAACATTGAAAGCATTGGAGCAAAGGCAAGCACAATTATAATCGGCATGACCATCGATGTCGCGGTCATCTGGTTTTTTGAGCAGATTCCGACACATGCCCCGACAATTGTTGAAACAAAAAATCCCAAAGCCATTAGGCACATATAAAATGGTATCACGCCTGGCTCAATGACCGTCGTAATCAGACATGCGCCAATCATGCAGATTATCCAGACATACGAACAGATTCCCGTAAGATACTGCCACGGCTTCACATTCGCCATCATCAAAACCCGGAGAGTGTTTTTTTCTTTCTCCTCCGATATGATTGCGGCGACCGCCATTGTCGGTGACATTCCAAGATACATCACGGAAAACATTCTCGCAAAATAATATTTAGGCATACCCTCTATGTGTATAAGATTTTCCATGATGATTGTAAAAAATGGGAAGAGTATGAACTGAATCAATATCGTCTTATTTTTCAGCGTGTCCTTGAATTGTTTTTTTATGATTATAAAAATGTTTCTCATTTACTTGCTCTCCTCGAATTTTCTTCCGGTCAGTTCCAGAAAAACTGTTTCCAGATTCGGTTCCGACGAATGGATTGTCTCCATCTTCCCCTGCGCGATTATTTCCGCAATCTGTCCGGCAGATGCCACGTCATGTGGGAATGAAACTTCCTCGCCATTATTAAGCAGCATCACTATTTTGCGCTGGTGGTTGTATCGTCTGCAAAGTTCTCCCGGCTCTCCCCTTTCAACAATTTTTCCCTCGTTCAAAAGGACAACAATATCGCAAAGCTCCGTCGCCTCCTCCATGTTGTGCGTCGTAAGGAAAACCGTGCAGCCCTCGTTTTTCTTTTCCATTATGATTCTTCGGATTGCCTTTGCAGAGGCAGGGTCCAGTCCGCTTGTCGGTTCATCCAAAAAAATAAGTTTTGGGGAATGAATGAACGCACGTGCAAGCTGGAGCCTGGAGAGCATTCCCTTTGAAAGATTTGACGCGGCCTTTTTGTATGAGTCGCCAAGTCCAACAGTTTCCAGAATCTCCCTGACCCGGGTATGTGGAACTCCATATATGTCAGCGTACATCTTCAGGTTGTCCGCGCAAGAAAGCCTCTCGTAGACTCCAAATGAGTCCATCATTATTCCTATGCGCCGGTGGTCCTCGTCATTGAGTGAGGAAACATCTTTTCCAAAAATCTCCACGGAACCATTTTCAAAGGCAAGCTGGCCTGTCAGAATTTTTATCAGCGTTGTTTTTCCCGCGCCCGACGGACCAAGCAGACCAAAAATCTGTCCCTCGGATATGTCAATGTCGATTCCGTCCAGCACAGTTTTTTTATCAAAACTTTTGCAAATATTTTTACATTTAATCATATTCACCTCCGGCATAAAAATACAAATTCTTTTTTCAATACTGCCGCCAACACAGATTGACTACAGATATTTTTTTTCATATTCCTCTATCGATATTGGCCTGCTGTAGTAATACCCCTGTATGGTTTCGCAACCAAGCAGACGAAGTTTGTCAACCTGAAACTTTTGTTCCGCACCCTCGGCGAGACATCTGAAATCAAGTTCCTTCGCAAGAGAAATTATGTGCCTTATCACAACGATGTCTTTCTCACTTTCATTTTCAGTGCCAAGCTTGTCAACAAAACTTTTGTCAATCTTCAAAGTGTCCAGAGGCATTTCGGTAAGAAGCGAGAGTGACGAATAGCCCGTTCCAAAATCGTCCATGGAGATTTTAAATCCATTTTCGCGTAAATCATTCAACACCTGAATCATGTGATTTTTGTTGTCGTATGTCGCGCTCTCGGTCAGCTCAAAATCAATAAGCCCGTGGTCAACATTGTATGAATCAACTATCCCGACAAGATGCCTAATCAAATTTTTGTCATACAGCTGGTTACGCGAAAGGTTGACGGAAATTGGATAGAGCGGCCTGCCCTCCTTTTTCCATTTTGCGAAAGCCATGCAGACTTTTTTCAAAACTATGTCGTCAATTTTTCCAATCGAACCGTCCTTCTCAAAAAACGGAATAAAACTTGCGGGGGACAAAAAATCTTTGTTCTTGTAGTTCCATCGAATAAGCGCCTCGGCACCCTTGATTTTTTCCCTGTCGATGTCAAACTTTGGCTGCAGGTATACAACAAACTCGTCATTTCCAATCGCAGTGTCAACATAGGCCTTGATGTAGTTGCCCCACAGAACATCGTCGTGCATTTTGTCTGTGTAGATGACTATGTCGGTCTGGTTGTTGCTGCGTCCAAGCGCCTGGGCCATTTTTCCTGCATCGGCAACTCGGTTTCCGTAAAGCATGGCCTTCTGCATTGGAACGAGACCGCACCTGAAATGAATTGTGTAGTTTGGATCCGCATCAAGATGTGACAGGTTATCAAAAAATTTTTTCAGCTTTGCGACAGTCTCCTGCTCGTCCATGTCCTTCAGCATCATCGCAAAATTGTCGTTGTGGCACCTCGCGCTTGCGTAAACAAAATCGGCATTCCTCATTGCGTTTACAACATTCACCAGAACCCTGTTCGCCGCAATATGTCCGTAGACCTCGTTTATAATTCTGAAATCCTTGATGTCAAAATGCGCAAACGCGTAGTCCCTTATGCCGACATCCATTGGCATCTCAAGATACGCGGCAAGATGGTTCCAGTTGTAGTGCCCGGTAATTGGATCTATGAAGGCCTTTGCGTACAGCTCCGATTTTTCAATCTCATCAAGATTTTCATTGATTATAAACTTCGCACGGTCCCTGTCAATTTTTCCGTCGTAAAGAATCCGCACCTTTCTTCCGCTCAGAAACACGCCGACCACATTTGGATTTTCATCAATCGAAAGGTCGCTGTAAATTCTGTGGGCATCATTGTCTTGCGCTATCTTTTTAAAAATCGCCCGTATTGAATCCAGCGTAAGATTCATCTCATTGTCGATTTCTATTGAATAAAAAAAACTTGCTGGAAGCTCAACGGATTTTAAATCAGCAGGATAGGAGACCCTTTCATCGCAAGTCCTGTACTCAATTCCTATGGCCGCTTTTCCAAGACCGCTGATAAAAAAAAGCCCCGGATAGTCGTAGGTCCCAAAAGCATTTGCGTGCACGGATATTTTTTCATCCAGAGTTCCGTTATAAAAATTGGCGATGTCGTTTTCATCAGCCTCGACATAATAAAGAGCGCGCTCTGGTTTGTAAAGTTGGTTAAGCTTGTTTATGAACATAAGTCCCCCGGTAGTTTCATTGTACACGAATCAAAAAAAATTTTCCACTACCAAAGGACACGCAACAGGGCTTCAGCATGAAAACTATAGATAAATGCAACACATGAGCGGGTCCCAGTTGACGGCAAAAAACAGGAATTCTTCCCCAATGGGGCCCCTTCCTATTTTTT
>CACZPR010000008.1 GCA_902783155.1 uncultured Spirochaetaceae bacterium | reverse complement strand
TTCGTCCGGGAAATAGGAGTAGAAATCAACGCTGTCGGGGAAAAGACGGTTCAGTGTTCCCTCGCTCCAAAGCACAAGGTCGGCCTTGTCTCCTTTTTCGCTAAGCTCGTTGAGTGCTTTTTCTGTCAGCTCGGTAGAATACATTATGGACTTTCGGTCGCCGGCCTCCCATGGGTCTGCGTTCTGCTGGACTATAACCGTGTTCATTGTTTTGATTGGGGTCCTTGGAATGACGTACTGGAAAAATCCATAGACTCCCGAAATCAAAAACATTGCGAACATGAATTTTGCGCAGCCCTTGAACGAGAGAGCCATTGCCGATGGATTTTGCGACGGCCTGATTCTTACCAAAAGCCATAAGCCTTCCGCAAGAACGGAGGAAAAGAGCGTGAAAAGGAATGTTATTCCCCAGACTCCGGTTATGTCGGCAATCTGTGTGAAAATCTTCCATCTGTATGCCGCCATTGAGACTGTTCCCCAGGGGTACGCAAGGATTCCGGTGGATTTAATCCATTCCCAGAATACCCACGATGCGCAGAACCAGAGTATGCGTCCCGGCATCAAAAATGGATGGGAACCGCCGTCCTGTTCTAGCCGGGAAATCTTTTTTATCTGGGCGGGAAAAAAGTGCAGCACAAGCCCTGTGATTCCACCGAGCAGACCCGTTCCAAGTGCGCTGGCCCCAAGCGTGAAGATTGCATATCCATGGAAATTTGCGAGCCACGAGCTGGAAAAAATATGCACCGTGATGGTCTGGACAAAGAAAATCCAGAAACCCTTTCTGTATGTGTCCGCCTTGTAGAATGCATAATACATCGGCACAAGGGCAAAAAGGGCGATAAATGGCGAACCAAACGGCAAAACCGAATTTGATATTGACAGGGCCTGCAGCAGTCCCGAAAAAAAAGCACAAAAAACTTGTAAAATCGACTGATTCATTATATATTTTATTGTATGAATTTGAAATAAAAATTCAATGGGAGCATTTAAAAACTTAAATTTTTGATGATTTCCATTGATGATTTCTTTAAAAATATTTTGGAAGAGAAAAAAAATTGACTGAAAAAGAAAAGAAAATTGAGAAGGCGGATTCAAAGACCGTTTTGATTGAAAGCGTGGTGGAGGCCCACAAAAGCGAATATGGATGCGAACCCGAGTCGATAGCGCAGGCTCCCGGGCGTGTCCAGATGATTGGCGAACACACGTGGTTCTTCAAGGACAAGACGCTTGCTATGGCGGTAAACATCCCAGTGTACATAGCTGTCTCGCGAAGGGAAGACCCAAACCTCCACTTCAATTTTGTCCAGCTCAAGGAAAAAAAGAAGTGCAGCATTTCCGGACTCAAGGTCAGGAAGGAGGACAAGTGGGCCAACGCAATCAAGTCCGTTGTCTATGGATTCAACTCGTCGGGATTTGAATGTTCCGGCGTGGATTTTACCATATATTCTGATGTTCTTCCGTCCGCTGGATTTGGAATCACCACGGCGATGAAGGTTGCGTCGGCATGGGCGTTGAAGGATTTGTTCAAGTTCCGCTGCAAGGATGAAAATTTGGCGCAGATTCTCCTTAAGGCTGACAGGAGCTTTCTGGAGCTTGACAATACTCTGGCCGACATCTTCACTGTCATATATTCAAAGGAAAACAGCATAGTCCTCACCGACCATTCAAAGGGAAAATACTTCCTGCTTCCGTTCAAGTTCAAGGACATGACCGTAATCCTCACGGACACCGGTGTGCCAAGGGTGACGACATGGAACGAGGACAGCCTGATGCAGCCGGAGAACGTTCTTCTTCTTGGTGAGCTCAAGGACCCGAAATCCACGGTTTTTGGCGGATGGGTCTATGACGACAGGAGCGTGGAGAAAAACGAGGTCCTTTCCGTTGTCGGGGAGGATGTGAGGCGGCATTTGACCTGCATAATGAACGAACACAGGTATGTTCTTGATGTCCAGTCCGCTCTGGAGAAGGGTGATTTCACTGGTTTTGCGCGTTCGGTCAACAGGAGCCACGAGGGAATGAGGGATCTTTACGACATTTCATGCCCGGAGATTGACTGGCTTTTGAAAAGGGTTCTGGCCCTTGGTGGAATAGAGGCTACTTCAAGGACGCCTTTGAGCTGTGGACGCATAACCGGAAAAGGGTTTGGCCGTTGCACATACAGCGTCATCCGCAATTCCGATGTCGAGCATTATATGGAAATTTTACAGGAGTATGAAAGGATTTTCGGCTTCAAGTCTTCATGCACGATTGTAAAACCAAGCCGGGGTGTCCGTCTGTTGTAAAGATACTGCTTTAGATTTGTTCAGAAATCTCCGAAATTAAAAAAAAGGGTGGTTTTAGGGGGAAACTTATGGCTGACAGATTGGTGGAAGGCTTGAATCTTTACAAGCGGAAGGACTACACGGGGGCGCTTTCTTTTTTTCTTTCGCTGCCGGATCCTTCCGGGAATGATGCCTTGGACATTGCCTATTATCTGGGGCTTTGCTATTTCAATCTAAATAGATACGACGACGCGATGCTCTATCTGGAACAGATTGTTACATCGGCAACGGAGGGGGAGCCTGAAAGTGAGAGGGTTCTCCAGAGCCGCTATGTGCTTGCTGTAATCTACTGCCGGACAGGACGTGCGCAGCTTGCCAGTTTTGAGCTGGACAAACTTCTCAAGGCCGGATACAAAACTCCATCCGTGTACGCATCTTTTGCCTATCTCGCATGGGAGCAGGGCGATGTGGACCAGTGCATTGCCCTTTATGAAAAGGCACTCTCGCTCGATGAAAACAATCCCACCGCGCTGAACGGTCTTGGATATGTCCTTGCTTCGGAAAGCCGGGATCTTTCAAGGGCGCTGTCACTTTGCAAAAAAGCGTTGAACCTTGTTCCCGACAGTCCTGCGTGTCTGGACAGTGTTGGCTGGGTCTACTACCGCATGGGTCTGTACTCGCAGGCAAGAAAATATCTGGAGCAGGCCCACAGAAAGGCGGCGGACAATGAAGTTATAAAGCAGCACCTGAATGAAGCGGAGCTGGTGGAAGAGTAGCATATGAAGAAAGTAATATTTGTTTTAGCCTGTTCAGCCGTTTTGGCAGCGGGAACTGTTTTTGCCCAGACAAATCTTGTTGACACAATGAGGGATGTCAATTCATCCGCTCGCAGCGCGAACTCTGGTTTTGCCGAGGAGGAATTCCGTCGTGGCGTTCAGAGCTATTACCGTGGCTCATACAACGAGGCCGTTCAGGAGTTTGAGAAGGCACTCTCGTTTCTTCCGGGTGAAAACAGGATTCTGGATTGGCTTGGAAAGGCGTACTACCGTGCGGGAATTGAAGGGGCGGCACTCCAGCAGTGGCAGTTTGCTGCGGACAATGGTTACGGTGGACTTTTGCTCCAGAACCGCATAGAAATTGTGGGCGACCGTCGTGTTACCCAGTCCAACGATGACTACACGGAGCATTACACTGAGTCCGGCTCCTATCCGAATACAAATGGCGACAAGGTTCTAATCTACAGCAAACCAATTTCGTCCCTGGCCAACAATGACGGAACAATCTGGGTTGTGGCCTACGGTTCAAACGAAATCCTCCACTACAATGTGAACGGTGTAGTAATCCAGCGCGTCAGGGGACCGTTGAATGGTTTCGACAGGCCAATGGATTTGATTCGCCTCCAGAGTGGAAAACTTCTCCTTAGTGAATTCGCCGGTGACAGGCTTGCACTTCTTGATGAAAATGGAAAATTTTTGAGCTACATCGGAAGCAAGGGACGAGGGGAAGGACAGGTTGTTGGTCCCCAGTATCTTGCGGAGGACAGCCAGGGCAATATCTATGTCACCGATTTTGGAAACTGCCGCGTTGTGGTTTTTGACCCGGACGGAAACGGTCTTCTGCATTTTGGTGGAAAGACATCGGACTTCCCGGGACTTAAATCCCCAACAGGAATTGCCGTTGTGAACGACAGGGTTTTTGTTGCGGACTCGGTTAAGGGCGCAATCTATGAGTTCGACAGGGCGGGAAACTACATTGGAAACCTTGTGAACGAAAAAACATTCGCCCGCCCGGAAAGCATGAAGGTCTGGGGCGACTATTTGATTCTGACCGACAAAAACAGGGTTGTCACCGTCGATTGCGAGACCGGCTCCACATTTGAGAATGGACGTACCCCGCGTGGTGGTGGAGAGATTACATCCGCTGTCCCGGACAAAAATGGAAACATAATCGTCACGGATTTCAAGAGCAGCGACATCTACGTTATGTCAAAGATGACCGAGCTTGTCGGTGGATTCTTTGTGCAGGTGGAGCGTGTTCTTTCCGACAACTTCCCGAAGGTGACTCTGGAGGTCCGTGTTGAAAACAGACACAGGCAGCCTATAGTCGGTCTGAACGAGGACAACTTCCTTGTCACCGAAAACAAGCGTCCTGT